>QFQW01000154.1 GCA_003248755.1 Chryseobacterium sp.
CGATAGACTTAAAACTTTTTCTTCTGCTCCCAGAACCGTTTTTCTGAATAATAATTCCGATTTTTCCGGAGCAAGGTTATAAAAACTAACTTCTGCATTTCCTGACTTTGAAATTTTCAATTCAGCATAACCGTTTTTTCCAAATGAAAAATCATTTTCTTTAACCGCTTTTGCAGATTCTGTTTTAGAACCTGCTCCACTGATGATTTGCCTGATGTCGCCTTGCTCGATGTATTGCAGATTATGGTCGTGCCCCGAAACTACAACTACATTTTTTCGTCCGCCAATCAAAGTTTTAAGTCTATCGGACAAATTTTTATAATTCTGATTGCTGATATCCTGATGAGTGATTCCGCCTGTTGCTCTTATCAGATTGATTCCAGTTCCGAGAATCGGAAGCGGAAATTTACCTTCCAATGGAAAAATCTGCTTTTCCCAAGAATATTTTCCGCCGTGAGAACCGTTTGTAATCAACGGATGATGTGTTGCAACGACGATTGTTTTGTTCTGATTTTTATTAAGCTGGTCTTCGAATTCTGTGTAGAAATCTTCCCGGGTTTTGATGTCACATTTTTCATTGATATTCGGATTCTTGTTCCAATCCGCTAAAACCCATTCTGTATCAACTAAAATCAAAGTCAGCTTTTTGTTGATTTTTCTGGTTTCGATTGGACATCCGTTTCTAGGCGCAAATGTATTTTTGTCTCCGAATTTTTCTGTCACATAATCTTCTTCACGTTTCAGACCTTTGATTCCGTTGTTATACCAATCGTGATTCCCCGGAATAAAAATCGTTTTTCCTTTGAATTGGTTGGATAATGAAATTTGATTATCCATTTTTTTCTCAGCCAAATTTCGGTTTTTATCTTCTTTTTTTGGCATTCCTGCCGGATAGATATTGTCGCCAAGGAAAATAAGCGTGCTGTTTTCAGAAGCTTTGGATAGTGAATCCTTTAGGATATTCATATTATGGAAAGCCTCGTCCTGGTCAAGATTTCCAGCATCACCAACCAAATAGAATGTGTGAATAATACTGTCTTTTATGGTTGAGTTTTTTTCAAAATTTTTAGCATTCTTTCCATAATCCGCTTGTTGAACTGCACAAGAAATTGTAGTTAATGAAATTAGAAGGAAATAAGAGATGTTCTTCATTTTTATATATTGGTGCTTTACACCTTTATTAGATTCTTTTATATGTTTTCTACCGATACTTCGGTGCTTCGCACCTTGATTATCAGCCGAGACAATAAAACTAAACAAAGTCAGTTTAATATCTTTAAATAAATATTGATAAAATTACTGAAACTCTAACAATATTTAACAAAATTAAAAATTTAAAAGCCATTATACTTTCTTAAATTTGTTGTAAATTGACTGTATGGATATTTTGAAAATCTCGGAAGATTACGCGAAAAATTTGCTCAAAGACAAATTATCTTCTGCCTATACTTATCACAATCTTGACCACACAATTCAGGTTGTTGAGAAAATAAAAATTCTTGCCAAGGAAGAACACATCAGTTCCGAAGATACAGAAAATCTGCTTTTGGCAGGCTGGTTTCACGATTTGGGTTATGTTGACGATGCGGACAATCACGAGGAAGAAAGTCGAAAAATAGCTTCTGATTTTTTAAAACAACATCAGTTTCCTGAAGAAAGAATTGCAAAAATCGGAGAATTGATTCTGGCAACGGACAAGTTCTACAAACCAAAAAATCATCTGGAAGAAATCATAAAAGACGCGGATTTGTATCACCTGGCTTCGGATGATTATTTCAGGATTTGTGAGAATCTGAGACAGGAAATCAAGGAAGTCCATCATCAGAAATTCAGTAAGCAACAATGGTCTGAACTTAATATTGCTTTCTTTTCGAAACATCAGTTTTATACCAAATATGCCAAAGAAAACTGGCAACCGATAAAGGAAAAAAATGTGGATAGAATCCTTTCCAATATTCAAAATCTGAAAGAAGAAAAAAAGAAGAAAAATGCGGAAGATAATGACAAAGCGCTTCTGAACAAGAAAAAACTGGAAAAACTGGAATCGCCGGAACGTGGAATAGAAACAATGTTCCGTGTGACACTGAACAACCATACAAAACTCAGCCAAATCGCCGATAGCAAAGCCAATATACTGCTTTCTGTAAACGCAATTATTATTTCTATCGCTTTATCAACACTAATTCCAAAACTAGATGCACCAAGAAATGCTCACCTTATTATTCCGTCGTTCGTGATGGTTATTTTCAGTGTGGCATGTATTATTTTGGCAATAATGTCAACAAGACCAAAGGTTTCCAGCGGAACTTTTACCAGAAAGGAAATCGAAGAAAAAAAAGTAAATCTTCTGTTCTTCGGAAATTTCTACAAAATGCCTCTTGAAGAATATCTTTGGGCAATGAAGGAAATGATGGCAGACCGCCAATATCTCTACGATACAATGATAAAAGACCTCTATTATCTGGGAATTGTTCTGAACAGAAAATATAAATTACTGCGATTGACCTACACCGTTTTCACTATTGGAATTATCGCTTCTGTGGTGGCTTTTGTAGTGGCTTTTAGGAATGTGATGGTTTGATTTTTCAAGCACAAATTACACAAATATCACAAGGAATTTAGTGTTATTTGTGTTTAAATATTTTCCACAAAGTCATATTCCACTTTCTCAGCTTTGTAATTCACAGCAACACGCAAAGC
>QFQW01000155.1 GCA_003248755.1 Chryseobacterium sp.
GTTTCTGAACAAAAATGTCGACGAATCTTCTTTGAATTATCAAATCCAAAAACATATCGAAGGTGCTTTGGTCGGGCCAATCATCATCAAACTGGGAATGAGCGGAATGTTTCACAAATACTTTATGGAAGCCAGTTTCAGCGCAGAAGAATTCCATAAAAACCCGGAATATTTTGGAAAAATCCTTGATTACCTTTCAGAACTTAATTGGTTTTCGAAGAAAGGAAAAAATTTCCAGTTCACAGAAACAGGATTGTTTTTCGCAAGACGAGCAACGGCTTACGGCGTAACGGTTTCTTATCTTCCGATGTTTTCAAAATTGGACAATCTGATCTTCGGAAAAGCTTCAGAAATCAGGGAAATTGAAGACGGCGAAGACGAAATCCACGTGAACCGGGAAATGAATGTCTGGGGAAGCGGTGGCGCCCATTTGACCTATTTTAAAGTAATCGATGAATTCATTATTGAGATTTTCAACCGCCCGTTGAATGAACAACCAAAAGGAATTCTGGATATGGGCTGCGGAAACGGTGCGCTTTTGCAACATCTTTATGAAGTAATCGAAAGGCAGACTTTGCGTGGAAAACATTTGGAGGAAAACCCACTGTTTTTGGTTGGTGCAGATTACAATCAGGCCGCATTGAAAGTGACAAGAGCCAATCTCATCAAAAATGATATTTGGGCAAAAGTGATTTGGGGTGACATCGGAAATCCGAAACAATTGGCCGAAGATCTACAATCGGATTATAATATCGAGCTAGGCGATCTGCTCAATATCCGAACTTTCCTCGACCACAATAGGATTTGGGAGGACACTTTGGAAATTAATTCTGATAGAATCAGCACGTCAACTGGCGCTTTTGCTTTCCGGGGAAAACGATTGTCCAACAAAGATGTGGAAGAAAACCTTCTGAATCACCTCAAAAAATGGACGCCTTACGTGGAAAAATTCGGATTATTATTGATTGAACTGCATACACTTTCGCCGGAAATCACTTCAAAAAACCTTGGCTTAACCGCAGCAACCGCTTATGACGCCACACACGGATTTTCCGACCAATATATTGTAGAGGTGGATGTTTTTCACAGGATCTGTAAAGAATCCGGACTGGAACCTGACACCAATCTTTTCAAGAAATTCCCTGATTCTGAGTTGGCGACGGTAAGTATTAATCTTTTGAAGAAGTAGTGTTTTTAAATACTTTTCAGAATATTTTCAGCTTGTTTAACGTGTCTCAGATTATGATAAATCACAAATCGGAAAGTATCTCCTAATTTCAGTTTAATCAATTTTGAGATACTGATTGAAGTTTTTACTTTTTCTAAATCAACCGTTTTTGCTTTTTCCAAAAGTTCAAGTATTTTATTTTGCTGATTGATAAATTCTTCAATTACAGATTTGTCCAAAAGTCTATGAATTGGATTTGAAATTTTTAAAGTTTTCATTTTGTTGAGCTTCTCTTTTGGAAGCATCATATTGGCAAAATAGTTTCCTAAAATTCCACTTTTGAAGTCAGATTTGGTTGTAGAAAATTGACTTCTATTGATTCGATTTTCAATTTCTGGCAGATAAAATTGGCCATAAAAATTAAGATGTTCAAGACATTCCAAAATGTTCCAGCTGTTTTCTGATATTCTGAAAATCAAAGTTTCATTACTTTGATTCTGCAATGATTCAGCGAACTCAATATTATTTTCTGTGATGATTTTAAGTTCGTTAATTAATTGATTAATTGAAATTTTCATTGTCAAAAATTTTTACAAAAGTCTATAACTTCCCACACAAAAAGATTGATTGAAGTCAAGATTTTTTCAATCTCGATAATGTTTCCGGCGACATCCTGAGATAATTTGCAATGTATTTATTAGGAATTTCCTGAAATAATTGCGGGCTTCGTTTCAGAACACGCTCGTAACGGATTTTAGGAGAGTTGTACAACAAATCTTTCTCACGTTCAATTTGTTGCAAAACCAGATCTTCCAGAATTGAATTCCATAATTTCAGATTCTTACTATTAGAATTGATGAATTCATAAAATTTTTTTTTGGAAGCCACTTTCACCGTTGAAGCTTTGATAGCTTGAATAAAGAATTCCGAAGGCTTACCCGACAAAAATGAGTCCAGTGAAACAATAATATTTCCCTGATAGCCGAAACGGATTATTCTTTCTTCATTTTCATCTTCGATAAAAAGCCTGACACTTCCTTCTTTTACGAAATACACATTTGTATCAATAGTTCCTGAAATTTTGAGAAATTCATTTCGTTTTAAAAATTTGGTCTCCCAAATCAATTCGTTCTGTAAAAATTCCAACATCGGCAGAAATTATTTATTCAAAGTAAAGCTATTTTAAATCATTCAGTTAAAAGCCGCCCGAAATTCCAAGGGACTTTGATTAGTTTTGCTTTTAAATAATTTACTAAAGCTCTGCGAATGCTCAAACCCGAGTTCGTATGCAATCTCACTTACCGATAATCCTGTGGTCGATAGTTTTTCTTTGGCTTTTTCAATCAGTTTTTCGTGGATGTGCTGTTGTGTAGTCTGACCTGTCAGCTGTTTCAGAAGGCTTCCCAGATATTTTACAGAGATATGAAGCGAATCTGCTACAAACTGAACGCTCGGTAAACCTTTCGAT
>QFQW01000062.1 GCA_003248755.1 Chryseobacterium sp.
CAAGGCGAGTTTTAAAAACTGTTCAAATTTATCTGAGATTAAATCTGATTTTCGAGATAGCCATAATACCTATCCAGATCCTAATATTCACGGTAATACTTTAGAATTAACGGTAAGTGACTGTCCGAAACTAAGTATTATTACCTGGACAAATAATAATTTGGCTTCTGCCTATATTGCAGATACACCGGAATTGAAGCATTTGGAGTTAAGAGGAAATTCTTTGACAAATTTTGATGCCTCACAATTGACAAATCTTGAATATCTGGATTTATCTAACAATCAGGCAACTTGGGGACCGCAGACCGGCGAAGCTAACTTTGACTCGACGTTAAAAAGTGTGAATATTACTGGGCTGACAAAATTAAATCATTTAAATGCGAGTCATCAATTGATTGATAATCAAGGTATTGATTTGAATAAATTAAATTACAATGACCTTTATCTGGATTTGTCTTACAATTTACTTTCTAATCAGATCATTTTAAATTCCTCAATTGATTTATTTTATTTGGATTTTAGTCATAATACAATTACTGATTTTGTTGTGAATGGATACATTAAAAAGAGTGAACTTGGTTATGATCCACCTAATTCTTTATCCAATGTATTGAATTTATCATATAATCAATTGATTAATTTTAAGATTTCAGAGGAAGGTAATATGAATGTATTATCAGTTTCTAATAATCCTATAACCTCAATTGACTTACCTGATTTGTATTCGATGTCTATATATGCGGACAATACAGATCTCAATTATGTAAGGCTTAAAGGCACTCACGGATTATTTCTCGATGGTATAACTTCAGAGAATTTTAAATTATCTATGAAGAATAAGTTTGGTGGCAGAGGTGATGGAATCCAGATTAAGAATACTCAAAACCTCAAACAAATAGATGTTTCAGAAAGCGCATTGCCTTTGTTTGCTGTTGCTAACAATCTTAATTTGGAAATTATAAAAGCAAAAAATGGGATCAATGACTTTTCTGATATGGATGGTTATCTAGGACATTTCAATGACAATAATAATTTGAAATTTATATGTGTAGATGAGAATGAAATTGCTAGTGCAATAGATATATTGAATCAGTATGGATATAATAATGTTAACATCAATTCCTACTGTTCCTTCACACCAAGCGGATCTTTTAACACTATTACAGGAACTGTAAAAATTGACACTAACAACAATGGTTGTGATGCCAATGACAATCCTTTTCAATATCTTAAGCTTAAAATATCAGACGGCACCAACTCTAATTCTGGCGAGACATTTGCCCAAAGCAATGGAAAGTATGAATTCTATACACGGCAAGGTAATTTCAATATAACGACTCTTGCAGAGAATCCTGCTTTATTTACAATTTCTCCAGCTAACTTTTCTACTAGTTTTTCAGATTCCAACAACAATGTTTTCACTCAAGATATTTGTGTAACGGCTAATGGAAATCAAAATGATGCGGAAGTTGTTATCGCACCGCTTACAGGGGCAAGACCGGGGTTCGATGCAACATATAAGCTGGTTTGGAGAAACAAAGGGAATACAATTTTGTCCGGTAAGGTAGTCCTTAATTATGATAATAATAAGATGTCATTCCAAAGTAGTTCTTTGCCTTATGCGGCGATCAGTAATGGTTCTTTAGAATTCAATTACAATAATTTGAAACCTTTTGCGAATGAAGCTACGGAACTGACTTTCATAATCAATACACCAACCAATCAGACGAATCCTGTAAATTCTGGTGATATTCTTTCGTTCAATGCACAAATCACACCTAATGCGAACGATTTGACTCCGGAAGACAATAATTTCAAATTCAATCAAACTGTTGTCAATTCATTTGATCCGAATGATATTACTTGTATGGAAGGTGAGATTATTCCCACGACAGCTGTTGGTAAATACATGCACTATGTTGTCAATTTTGAAAACACAGGTACGGCGGAAGCGGAGAACATTGTCGTGAAAATGAATATCGATCCTGCGGAATTTGATATCAATACTTTACAATTGCAAAATGCTTCTGCGGATGTTACAACTGTTATCACAGGGAACCAGGTAGAGTTTAAATTCAAAAAAATAAAGCTGAAGTCCGGCGGACACGGAAATGTATTATTGAAAATAAGATCGGTAACGGATTCTACAAGAAGGTGATAGTGTAGATAACAGTGCGGACATCTATTTCGATTATAATTTTCCTGTAACCACGAACGACTATGTAACCACGATTTTGGATGAACATTCTTTACTCAATGCTAAAATTAATTATGAAGCAGCTGAATTTACTTCAAATAATTATAAAGTTAATTTTGATGCGAGCCTCAGTACGGGAAATATAGTTTCATACGCTTGGGAATTCCCAAATGCGATATCTGTGTCTTCCGCTTCGGCCATTAAACCAATAGTCACATATAATGTTGCCGGAGATTACACGGCTAAACTGACAATTTCTGATGCGGATAATAACCTATCTGTAAAGACTGTTTCTTTCAAAATAGGTAATATCGTGGCGGATCTTTCTACAGGAAAGAATAATAATGGTAATTTCATTGCTGTTGATGCGGACGATGATGATTGGAAAGGATATGATATTAATGGAACGGAGATTACTCCTAAAATCAGGACGACCTATACAGGATGGAGTTATGCGGATTTGTCGACCGGTATCAATAGCCAATGGATAAGCCTTAATAATTTCGAAGGATATTATAATTATAAGAGTAGAGTATTCACAATTCCAAATAATGCTACAGACGCCAAACTAAATCTGAGAAGTTTGTCTTTTGTAAGAAACTGGACTTACCTGGTAAAAGTGGAAGCCGATGGAAGCGAAACGGAAACAGAGATCACTAAAACACAATGGCAAAATGACGGATTCAAAGGTTGGCTGAACAGTAGAAGCCCAAAAGTCGAGAACTATTCAATATCCCCCGGAACTTATTATATCAAAGTTTTGGTCTATTCCAATAATTCTGCCGTAAGAGAGTCGCTGGATGTGAATGCAATTGTTACATGTTCTACAGGTCTTATGAATACGAATAAAATAGTTCCGCCGAAAATAACACTTCAGACCCAGGATGTAATAAAACAAAATGTAAGTGTATATCCGGTTCCTACACATGGCGAATTGAATATTGATAGTGACTTAGATGTATTGTCTGTGGAAGTTCATGATGCAATCGGTCGTATTTTGCAAATGAAACATTTTGCACCATCAAAAAGGGTAAAACTTACAATCAATAATGGGAAGGGTATTTATTTGCTGAAAATAATGACGAAGCAAGGAATTATAAACCAAAAAATCATTAAAGAATAAAAACGATTTCTTATAAAATAAAACTCCCGCTTCATTTTTGAATCGGGAGTTTTTTAATTATGAAATTTCACATCTCTGATATTCAGAAAGTGTGAAACATTACCTTTCCAATGGTTTTCTTCTATCGTAAAGGCAAGGTCAAAGGTCTTTGTTTTAAAATCTTCTGTAAACTGTCCAAACCGGAAACCTACACATTCTATGTTTCGTCCGGTGCTCGGTTGAGAAATATTGAATTTGAGATGGGAGCTTTCTTTTCCCATTAATCTTACATAGCCGTTGACTTTTACATTCTTGAGAACCAAAATAGGTTTCATATTCTGAGGTCCGAAAGGTGCTAATTTCCTGTGGAAATTTATGAATTCTCTATTCAAATCTTCAGGATTTACAACGCTGTCAACGTAGATAGTTGGCTCTTTTTGATGTTCCTGGATATTATTTTTCACATAATCTTCAAATCGGATTTTGAATTCCTCAAACCTGTCTTTTTCCATAGAAAGCCCTGCAGCAGCCTGATGTCCACCGAATTTCATAAACAAATCTGAACAGTGTTCCAAAGCTTTATGAATGTCAAAATCAGAAACAGATCTTGCAGAAGCTACCAGTTCTCCATTGTTGCCTTCTGTGAAAACCAAAGTCGGTTTGAAATAATTCTCTATCAATCGAGAGGCTACAATTCCAATTACGCCTTTGTTCCAGCTCGGGTCGTAAACGATTGTAGAATACCGCTCTGTTTTTTCAAGTTCAAGAGCTTGGCTCATTGCAGACTGGGTAATGTTGATGTCCATCTCCCGGCGTTCATCATTCAGATTGATGATTTCATCCACGATTTGCTGGGCTTGTTTCAAATTATCCGAAATCATAAGTTCAACCGCTGCTTTTGCATGAGAGATTCTCCCGGCGGCATTTATTTTCGGAGCGATGTCAAAAACGATATTCGAGATTTCAAAATGAGCTAATTTTTCTTCAGGAATCAAAAGCCTTAACCCGAATTTTCTAGTTTTTCTAAGAAACTTCAATCCTTGTTTTGCCAAAACTCTGTTTTCTCCTGTCATTGCAACAATGTCAGAAGCAATACTGATTGCCAAAAGGTCGGTCAATTCAAACAGTTCGCTTTCTGGAATTTTATAAATGGTATTAAGTCCTTGGCAAAGTTTAAAACCAACGCCACAACCACTCAATTCTTTATAAGGATATCGACAATCGTTTCTTTTAGGGTCCAGAACTGCAACTGCTTTTGGAAGTTCGTCTCCGGGTAAATGGTGGTCACAAATAATAAAATCTACACCCACAGAATTGGCAAGGTCGATCTTATCAATCGATTTGATTCCGCAATCTAATGCAATAATCAAAGAAAATCCATTGTCTTTTGCAAAATAGATTCCTTCGTCTGAGATTCCGTAGCCTTCCACATTTCTGTCCGGGATATAAAAATCAAGATATTTTTTATCAACGATTTTACTCAGATACAGATACATCAATGCAACGGCTGTTGTGCCATCCACATCATAATCACCGTAAACTAAGATTTTTTCTCCGTTTTCTATCGCCGTTGCAATACGTTCTACCGCTTTTTGCATATCAGCCATCAGGAAAGGGTTATGAATGTCGGCGCCGTTTGGCTTAAAGAATTCGCGTGCTTTTTGATAATTGTCAATCTCACGCATCACCAGGATTTTGGATTCTAAAGTTCCAAATCCTATCGAAGAAATCAGTCCGTCAACAATCTCTTCATCAGGCTCGGGTTTATAAATCCATTTTTGACTCATAGTTACAAAAGTAATGAAAAAAAATGGCTTGGAGAATTAAAACGGTTGCCAAATCATCAGCAACCGTTATTAAAATTTAAAGAAATTTTAGTTTATTCTTTAATGATTTTTTTAGTCTCAATTCCGGAATCGGTTTCTATGGAAATCACATAATTTCCTTTTGGAAGATTTGAAACATTAATTCTTGAAAACTCATTGTTTTCTGTTTTTACTAATGAACCAGAGGCATTGTATAATTTGATTGACTTGATTTTTTCATCAGATTTAATATTGATGAAATCAGAAGTCGGATTCGGGAAAATATTGATTTGAGTTTTATTAATGTCAGAAACCGAAAGTTGGTCCATATCTTTAATAATGATATTGTCAACGATAAAACCACTGCCGTCGTTATCAAATTCAAAATTCAAATCGTTCGCTCTTACAACTTTTGGTCCTAGAGCAGAGGTATGGACGAGTTGATTGTCAAGATAGTATTTTACATTTTTTTCTGTAACGTGGTCTATTTCAATCCTTAAGTTGTACCATTTGTCGGGAACCCAACTTCCGAGGTCTAAGAAATTGACGTCACTATCAGCATACAATTTACCACTGTACATAAAGTTAAATCCGCCAGCCCAAGAATAATTCCCATTATTGTTGTAATATAACGACAACATATAATAATCCGAACTGTCCAGTTTCTCCAATTTCACATCAGCCGAAACAGAAAGCCTGTTGTACTCTGGGATTTTTTTGAAAAGGAATGTGAAGTTTTCAGTATAATTATTGGTGCTGGTTACTTCAACAGAATTATTTCCATCAGATGCTTTTCCTGTTACGACTTTGAAGTTGTTATTTGGAACATTATCTGTTTTCACAGTCCATTCTTTTTGACCGACAACAGTTCCAAGATTGTAACCTTCTGAAGTTTCGAAAGAGATTTTTTGCTGACCAAAATTCGAAACCGAAAGTAAAGCAGTTGCTAAAAAAGATAATAAAGTTTTTTTCATAGACTAAATTAAAACGGGAAGCGAATTTAGAAAAATTAAAATAAAAAGAGCAAATCAAAAACTGACATTGGAACGCCATCAGAATAGCTCTCACTCTGAACTATAACTAGTGGAATAGCACTTATCAGAACTCAAAAAAAATACCGCTCAATTTTTTTGAGCGGTATTGTAATTATGATAATTAAAAAACTTTCTAATAAGCTTTGATTAGACTGCCTAAAAAGATTAGGCAGCTCTTTAATCATTATAAAGGAAATTATTTTTTAATAACACGGAAAGACTGAGTTGTTCCATCTTCTAAATATGCTTTGAAAATGTATACTCCTGTTGGAAGTTTTTCGGTAGAAACCACACCATTCTTAGCAGATAATTTGATATGATTTAACTTCTGTCCTGCCATTCCATATATTTCTATACTTTCCACTTTTTGTGATGCGTCAAAATTCAAAACATCTTTAACAGGGTTTGGATAGAATTTTAGATTTTTACCAGATACTTCGTCTGTTGCAAGATCAGAGGCTACGCAAGTACCTTTTAACTCATATACGAAGTCGCTACCGGTAGGTGCTTCTATCCAAGCGCCATTGTCATACAACATCATTGGATTACCTAGAAACTGGGCTGTTGTTGATTCCCATCCGGCAGCATCAGAATCCATTGACATCCAATATTTTCCTGCTTCAAGTTTTACTTCCTGATTCAGTTTTACCTCATATTTGTGAACATAGTATGGAATTCCGTCCCATTTCGGCCCGGTTGTATCTTCTACAATTTGTCCTCCTGTTGTTAAAATTTCCTCCCCAGGTTTCTCGTTGTTATCTTTATAGAATTTGAATGTAAAAGTTGTTCCAAAACCTACTGTTGTTGGGAGAACGCTGGTAATATTAAACCTTGTGCCTACAGGAACATCTATATCAATAGCTGCGGGACGGGAAAAGGTCCAGCCTTCTTCCTGATTGTTTGAAGGAACTTCTTGTCCACACGCATTAGGGTCTGTTACATAGATGTTGGCTACTGCATAATTGCCAGTATTTGGTTCTGTTACACGAACTTTTGCGTTACCTGAAGCAAGACCAGTTACAAGACCATTAGAATTGACAGATGCATAATTGCTTCCTGAGTCCAGAGTCCAATTAACATTAGAAATATCAGTTCCATTTAATTTAGCCTGAAGCTGAACAGTCTCGCCAATGAAGATATTAGCATCTTGTCCTTGTACAGGAGCAACAGTTAATGGCATTGGCGTACAGTTTCCTACCAATGTGTATGATCCGGCAAATCCACCACCTGCAACAACTACCCAGCCATTGCCGTCTGACATATCCTGAAAGTAACTGCTGCCAAGTCCGGGTTCTACTGTTGAGTTCCAGTATACAACTGATCCATCTTCCACATTAACGACTGGATTTAACCAGTAAGTTCCTTCATTGAAGGTAATAGACGGGAAATTGATTTCAATCTCATATTCAGAGCTCCCAAAGCCGTCGTCTTTGATAAATCTTTGAGAAGTAGGAGTCAGATTGTATACCTCTGTAATTGCTGCGCCAGGCTGTCCGCTCTGTTTACTTTGTAAAAAATGAATATCTACCTTAGAAACTGGTGACGTAGAAGAAGTTAGAATTCTTAATCTTAATTTTGACATTTCAAAACGTGTTCCTACTGGGATGAAGAAGTCGTCTGCACCTCTAATTGCTCCATCACTTATTCTGAATCCGACAGAAGAAGGTCCCTCATTGCCCTGCTTACAACCGTTTGCAAACACATCAATGCGTATTTCATCATAGATCGGGCTTTTCGTACTTGTCGCACGGATAATCGCGTAACCATTAGCTAAAGAAGTCACTTTTCCATTGGCGTCCACAGATACGACATTGGAGCCTTCCTGTATGCTCCAGTTAACATATTGGTCTGCTTCGGCCGGTAAAATGGTAGCCTTTAGCTGTAAGGTATTTCCAATCCCAAAAATTTCCGTAGGCTCGTTATTTAGGGTTGTCAATTCTATTCCTGTCTGTTCTACTGTGCTGTTTTGGTTGGTGATCGTGACATCAATTGTATCAAAAACAGCAAAGTTAAGTGCAGATGCAGCCTTGATCGTTACTACAGCGTTAGATGCTGTAGCAGTTACCAATCCAGTTGAGCTTACTGTAGCAAATGTACTACCGGACTCCACAGACCAAACCACATCTTGACTGGCATTAGCAGGTAATATGGTAGAATTTAATTGCAATGTTCCTTTATCTGTTGTGATATTTGGCGCAACATTGTTCTGTGTTGTGATTTCCAAAGATGTTGGCGCAACTTCTTCAAGGTTAAGTTTTTTAACGCACAATTTTGCCAACTGCGAATCTACATAAGCCAAAAATAAGTCTCCAGTACTGTTGACGGCTAATGAATTATATATACCCTGTCCTTGAGATGCATAGCCAGTGCCAACCTGACTCCAAGAGTCAGTAGAAGAATTGTAGCCCATAACATAATTTCTTAGCAAATTAGCGTCTTCCCAATTGCTTACCGCAACATAGACCTTGTTATTAGCTCCAATGGCTATGCTTGAATGTTTCGTTCTACCCGGAGAAAAGTTAACTGGTCCAACCTGAGACCAGGATGTACCGTCAAATTTTTTAACATTCAATTTATTTCCACCTGCAGAGTTGGATTGATACGCGACATAGATATTATTGTTTTGGTCAACTGCCAGCGATGAGCTATAGTCTTCACTAGTAGGTGATGGTGCAAGGTCTGTAATGCCACCTGCTGGTTGCCATGCATCGGTAGAGCTGGCATTTTGGTCGTTTACATAGACGCGGACATTCCCAGAAGTATTAAAACTGACATAAACCTTACCGTTAGTAGTTGTAACAATATCAACAAAGTTAGGTAATCCGCCTGCGAATCCAGTGTTTCCAACCTGAACCCAAGAACCATTTACTAATTTTTTCACTGTTCCATTGCCCTCATTATTGACTGCAAAAAGTACATTGTCCGATGAAATAGTTGATGAGTTAAAATTGATTATGGAATTGGTAATATTGGGTAAGGATGTCCATGTTCCATTTTGGAACGCTCTCACCTGATGTCCTGTCTCAGCTCCTACAGCTTGGTTCAGAAAGTATGGTACACCTTGATTGTTTACTGATAAAGAATTGTATCCAGCTGTAGTTGTCGTAATACCTTGGCTTCCGACATAAGACCAGGATGTACCATCGAATTTTTGTACCGAACCTTTCAAAACAGGAACGTCATAATATCCTACATACAAATTGTCCTGAAAATCGTTTATCAAGGTCAGTCTGCCTGCATTCCCCTGTGAGATGCCGGCCGAACTACCTACTGATTCCCAAACCTGTGCTCTTGCATTATTCATCAATAAGAAGAGCAACCAAGAAAAAATAAATAATTGTCTTTTCATAAAGTTACTTTAAAATTTGAATTAATTTGGCTCGACTGCCATTACAAATGTAGAAGCAGCAATACAAATTTTTACCAAAAGTAACTACATCATTGTTTACTTTTGAAATAAAGTAACCTACACAACAGATACTTCATCCTGATAACCAGGTAGTTAAAATGGCTTAAAAATTTGTATTAAACCAATTATAAATATCGACAGATTGTGGGATGTTCAGACGTTTTCGGATTCGGTACTTTTTATTTTGGACGGTTCGCGGTTCTATGAAAGTAATTTTTGCGATATCCTTGGTTGAGAGATTGAGCTTAAGAAGTGCACAGAACTCTATTTCTGACTTCTGGAGCTCTGGGTTGATTTTTAAAAGTTTTTCGGAAAAATTTGGAAAAATTTGCTCAAAAGTGAACATAAAAGCAGGGTCACTATTTCTGGCTAATTCTGTAAGCGTGGAGTAAGATTCGTCCAGAGTGCGCGGAATAACCTTTGACTTGTTTTTTTTAAAAATGTAAAAAATAAAAACACCAGCCGTAATTACAATAATGAGAAGTATATAAATCCATTTAAAATTATTATGACTCTTGGTCTTTTCATCTACTTCAATAACCTTCTGCAAAGAATTATACTTGCTTTCCAGAATAGAAATTTCCAACTGCTTCAGCTTATTTTCATAAATAATGGCGCTGTCTTTTTTATTACTTTTTTTGTACAGTTCTACCAATGAATTATAGACCTTCTTTTTGTTGAGTTCGGTCCCTGTTTTTTCACTGGTTATGAGTGCTTTATGGAAGTACTTCATTGCCTCTTCAATATTGCCTGACTTTTCGTAAGCTTGTCCCAGTATGAAATAATTTAGCATCATTATAGAATCATCATCCTTACCCAAAGGCTTTAATACAACGGATTTCAATGCAAAATATCGGGCAGAATCAATATTATAATCGGCGTAGATGCTGGCTAAGTTAGAGTAGTTGACATATTGAAATTGATCAATTTCCTTGTCATTCTTTAATTCGTTATAGCTCTTTATCACTTCACGCAGTTTTTGCACGGCTTTTCTAGGTTCTCCTTTATCGGTATAGATATTGCCATAACTTATAAGCACATTGGCTTTTGCAAAAAATATTTTTTTCTGACCGCTATTGTCAGATTTCAGTATAGAATATGCTTTGTCAAGATAGCTTAGGGCTCTGTCATTCAATCCATTGATAGAAAAGGCTTCTGCAAGATAAATGTTAGCCATTCCTTGATAATAACTATCATTATATAAGAGAGATTTTGCATCCAATTCTTCTGCAGATTCAATCAAATCATCAATTTTGTTCTTACTATAGAAATATCTGCATTTTCGATCTAATAGTGTTAACTCAGCAGAATAATTCTTTTGCTCCCTTGAGATTTTCAAAAGTCCGTCAATCTCACGAAATGCCTTGTCAAGATTCTTATTAAAGAGAACACCGTTTTGCTTAATATCTTCTTTTAGTTTAACGGATTTTTGAGCATAGAGTGATTGTGTATAGCTTATGCAGAGAAATAAAAGTATAGCGTTGAAAGTAATTTTTAATGCCGTAATCATTCTTCAAATTTATTAAGAATATTTTGCGAAATAACTTTTTTGCGATAAAATTAATTAACAACTTTTTATTGAATATGATTGATATTGAATTTTGATAAGAATACTAAAAACTGATTTAACTTCAATTCATACTTAAGTGAGTTTTTTGAGAAAATTTTTCATGATCATATAAAAAATTGAAGAAGATAGATTAATTAGAGGATGTTCCGTTTTATAGTCTTTTGGTACACTGATTATTTTGGCAGGATTGGTTTTACTCAGAAGTCAGCCCAAAGCTTAATGTCAAACTTTCATTTTTTAAGAATTTTATTTGAAATCTTAATCCTAGTCCTTTCCGGTGGGAAAGTTATCCTTGAAATGCTTTGTCAAAAAATGATGTAATGGATAGCGGGTTTCCGACTCCTAAAAAAGAAACGCTGCTTCAATAAATGATGCAGCGTTTCAGAAATTTTCAGGTCTTTTTTATTTCGCGTGATTCATCGCATTAGCGTCAATGTTGACTCCAAGTCCTTGTGCGACTCTCATTCCTAGTTCAATATTTGCTCGGAAAAAATGGCAAAGCTGACGGTTGATAATTTCGTCTCTCTTTGGACCATCGATTCCGCTCATATGACCAACAATGTTGTTGACCAAGGCAGTTCTGGCTTCTTGATTCAAAGCTTTTGTATAGAATAACCCAGGTTGTGTGTAATGGTCATCATCATTTTGATTTCTATCGTAATTGGCAACATGGGTATTGTCTAGATCGTATTCCAGATTCTTGTAAGATTCTGTTGGTTCTACATCACTGAAACTGTTTGGATAATAATTCGGTTTGTCTCCATAATCAGAATCATCTGCCATTGCGCCCCCTCTCTGGAAATTATTGACAGCAAATGGACACTTATTAACTTCAAGCTGGTGAGAATTGACGCCCACTCTGTATCTGTGTGCATCGGCATAAGAAAATAATCTGCCTTGTAACATTTTATCTGGAGAAAAACTGATTCCATCAATCAAATGACTTGGCGCAAAAGCCGATTGTTCTACGTGAACAAAATAATTTCTAGGAACTTCATTCAACTCCATTACACCAACTTCCTGCAAAGGAAACTCATCTTGGAACCAGACTTTGGTCACATCAAAAGGATTCCAACGCCATTCTTTAGCTTGTTGTTCCGTCATTGTCTGGATATAAAGTGTCCATTTTGGGAAATCGCCTTTCTCAATAGAGTTGACTAAATCTTCCTGTGAGAAATCCGGATTTTCGCCTTTCATTTTTGTAGCTTCGTCATCAGAAAAATTCTTGATGCCTTGTTGAGTTTTGAAATGAAATTTAACCCAAGTTCTCTCATTTTTATCATTAATCATAGAAAAAGTATGAGAGCCAAATCCATGCATATGTCTATAGCCATAAGGTGTTCCTCTGTCAGACATCAAAATTAAGACCTGATGAAGAGATTCCGG
The DNA here is from genome assembly GCA_003248755.1 of Chryseobacterium sp. Taxonomy (GTDB): domain Bacteria; phylum Bacteroidota; class Bacteroidia; order Flavobacteriales; family Weeksellaceae; genus Epilithonimonas. Next base: position 12,504 of record QFQW01000062.1, read on the forward strand.
ATTAAGAGACCAAAAATCCCACATCATTGTCTTACTTTTTAGATTGGTTTTCGGAACACGTTTCTGAGTGTGAATGAAATCCGGAAATTTTTTTGCATCCTTGATAAAGAAAACCGGTGTGTTGTTTCCCACCAAATCCCAGTTTCCATCTTCTGTATAGAATTTCAAAGCAAAACCTCTCGGGTCTCTTTCTGTGTCCGCGCTTCCCATTTCTCCACCAACTGTAGAAAATCTTGCGAACATTTTGCAAGAATTCCCGACTTTGGAAAAAAGTTTCGCTCTGGTATATTTGCTAATATCGTGTGTCACGGTAAAAGTTCCGTAAGCGCCAGAACCTTTTGCGTGAACAATTCTTTCAGGAATTCTTTCTCTTACAAAGTGCGCAAGATTCTCCTGTAGAACAAAATCCTGTAACAAAACCGGACCTCTAGGCCCAACAGTCTGTGAATCCTGATGCTCGTAATATGGTGAGCCGACGGAATTTGTGAGTTTTTTCTTATTTTCCATATTTAAGATTTTATGATTTAATTCATTTATTGAGATGCTAAATTCGATAAAAAAACTTATTCATGAAACAAATTAATAAGTATATTTGTAATAGATAAAATTAATTAGAAGTCGTGAATATCCAACAACTAGAATATCTGATTGCAGTAGATAAATATAAGCATTTTGGTAAAGCTGCACAAGCTTGTTTTATCACTCAGCCAACACTCAGTGCAATGATTCAGAAATTTGAAGACGAACTTGATGTTAAGGTCTTTGATAGAACAACGCACCCGATCAGAACTACAGACGCAGGAGCGGAAATCATCAAAGAGGCTCAAAAAGTCATCGATTCTGTAAATGAACTGAAGAACAAAGCTAATTTCCTCAACAACATTCTTGCAGGTAAGCTTAATCTCGGAATTATCCCGACAGTTTCAAGTTATGTTCTTCCAAATGAGATTTTCAAATTCCTTCAGAATAATCCTCAGATTGAATTGAATATCAAAGAAATGACAACTGAAAGCATCATTAAGTCTTTGAAATCAGGAGAACTAGACGCAGGAATTATTTCTACACCTTATTCTGCAGCAGACGAGTTTTATCAGGATTTTCTTTTCAATGAGGAACTGATGCTGTATTCTGCTAATCAGGAAGTTGGTGTTAAAAAAGACTGTTTTGTTGTTCCTGAAGATATTGATGTGGACAAAGTTTGGCTGTTGGAAGAAGGAAATTGTCTTAGAACTCAGTTCGAGAATATTTGCCATCTGAAAGAGAATTCTTTGAAGCCTAATAACTTAGAATTTTTGGCTTCCAATATCAATACATTGATTCAAATGGTTGACAAAGTGGGCGGAATTACTATTCTTCCAGAAATGGGCGTTGAACAATTATCAGTTGAGCAAAAACAAAAAGTTGCAAGATTTATTAAACCCTTCCCTTTCAGAGAAATCAGTTTGATTTATTACAAACCAACTTATAAGCAAAAAATTATCGATGAATTGATTTCCGAAATCAGAACATCAATGGAGCAGAGACTTAATTATTATAGGGATTCTGGAAATTATGTAAGCATTAAGCCTGAATAAATTCATACTGAATTAATAGGAATTGATTTTGAAATCTAAAAAATAGTATGTATTTTTGCGGTCGAATTTTTGAATAAAGGAGGAGAACTTTGACTGATTGCAACCTCAATAAAAAATGCTAAAACAGATTTTTCTTTTTTAGTTCCTTTTTTACAATCATCAGCTTTCGACTTCGAAATATAAAATACAAAAGGAATAATTTATGTCTTATTTATTTACGTCCGAATCAGTTTCTGAAGGACATCCGGATAAAATCGCAGATCAGATATCTGATGCGCTTATCGATCATTTTTTAGCATACGATAAAAACTCAAAAGTAGCTTGCGAAACTTTGGTTACAACTGGTCAGGTTGTTTTGGCAGGTGAGGTAAAATCTGAGGCTTATCTTGATGTTCAACATATTGCTAGGAATGTGATTAACAAAATCGGTTACACAAAAAGCGAATATATGTTCAATGGCGATTCTTGTGGTGTAATTTCTGCAATCCACGAGCAATCTCCGGATATCAATCAAGGTGTTGACAGAACATTGGACGAAACAGATTTCGAAACTAGAGCCAATGCCCAAGGAGCTGGAGATCAGGGAATGATGTTCGGTTATGCAACCAACGAAACAGAGAACTATATGCCTTTGGCTCTGGATCTTGCACACCAGATTCTGAAAGAACTGGCAGACCTTAGAAGAGAGGGAAACGCAATTCCTTACCTTCGTCCGGATGCAAAATCTCAGGTTACAATCGAATATTCTGACGATCACAAGCCGATAAGAATCGATAGTATTGTAGTATCTACACAGCATGACGACTTCGGAAGTGAAGATGCAATGTTGGCGAAAATCAAGAAAGATATTATTGAGATTTTGATTCCTAAGGTGAAGGCTAAACAAAAGCCGGAGATTCAGGAATTGTTCAATGGTGATATCAAATATCATATCAACCCGACTGGGAAATTTGTGATCGGTGGGCCTCACGGAGATACAGGTTTGACGGGAAGAAAAATTATCGTTGATACTTATGGAGGAAAAGGTGCTCACGGAGGTGGCGCATTTTCTGGAAAAGACCCTTCAAAAGTTGATAGAAGTGCAGCTTATGCAACAAGACATATTGCAAAAAACTTAGTGGCGGCAGGAGTTGCTGATGAAGTTTTGGTTCAGGTTTCTTATGCAATTGGTGTAGCTGAGCCTTGTGGACTTTATATCAACACTTATGGAACTTCTAAAGTTGGAATCCATGATGGGGAACTGGCTAAGAAAGTTCAGCAATTATTTGACCTGAGACCATATGCGGTTGAGAAAAACCTTAAATTGAGAAATCCGATCTACTTGGAAACTGCAGCTTATGGGCATATGGGGAAAGACTATTATGTAGCCGATAAAACCTTTAACAAAGGACAGAAAAACGAATTAACTTTGAAAGACCTGGAATTCTTCACTTGGGAGAAACTAGATCGAGTAGAAGACATTAAGAAAGAATTCGGATTGTAAGATCCAAAATTTTTTTAGAAATTTTGAAACTGCTTTATCCAAAAAGATAAAGCAGTTTTTTTATCCGGAATTGGTTATTATTAAGATTAAATCATATTCCAAACATCTCTTTTGTTATTTTTGTCGTAAATAAGATCAATTGAAAATGAAATCAAAAAAATATATAATAGTTCTTTTATTTGCTTTTTGTGGTTTTGCAAAATCACAATTGACGATGCATAAACTCATAAAAGCAGGGTTTGTCTATCAAAACCAGAGTTTTGGAGAGGTTGGAGGTAAATTGCTTTTTCTTAGTAATGATGATGTCCTTTTCCGTGTAGGAGCGTCAGCTTTGATGGGGTCTGCTAATAATAAATTTGCTATAATGCCCAAAGTGAATGCCGATTTTTTGTTAAATTTTCAAAAGAATGTTGATTTCTACCACGCTCATTATTTTATTTTGGGAGCAGAAGCTACTAACAAATATATTGCACCAAAGGCTGGTTTTAGTCTTTTTGGGATTTTGGACTTGACTGGCGGATATGGATTTTCAGTTGATAAAGAGGGGATAAACGGTAAAGAGTTAAAAGGGCTTAATGTCAATTTCACAATAAATGTTCCACTTGTTATGATAAAATGATTTAACTTTTCGAAATTATTTGAATCAAATTAAAGAAAAATGAAAGTTTAACAATTCATTAACATTTTGTTTTAAGTTTTTTATTACTTTTACAAACCTAAATTAAAGCGTATAGAATAAATTTACTTCAAAAAAAATAAAACAGATTAAATCTCCCTCAAAATTAGTTATTTGTATAATTAATGTTTGATTGGGTTTATACTTAATGAAGTAAAGTTATGAAAATGCAAACTGATAGCCAACTGATTCTACAGTATCAAAATGGTGATGAAAAATCACTTTCTTATTTGATAAATAGGCACAAGAAAGATCTTTTCAATTTTATCTATTATAAATTGATGGATGAGGATCTTGCAAATGATATCTTTCAAGACACGTTCATGAAAATAATCGTAACTCTTAAAGAAAAACGTTACAAAGAAGAAAATAAGTTTATTCTTTGGGCAAAGCGAATTGCTCATAACTTGATAATTGACCATTACAGGTTGCAGTCTAAAAATATCAAAATCTCTGAAACGTCTTTCGAGAACGAAGAGTTCTCTATTTTTGATATCATAAAAGAACCTGAAAGTAATATTGAGGATAAATTAATTGATAATCAAATTAATGAGGATTTGCTAAAGATGCTGGTAATGCTACCGGATAATCAGCAGGAGGTTATCAAATTGAGATTTTTTGATGGATTAAGCTTTAAAGAGATTGCAGATCATACAGATACGAGTATCAATACCACACTTGGAAGAGTGAGATATGCGCTAATCAATCTTAGAAAAATAATGGAGGAGCATAAAATTATTTTAACAAAATAATAATAATATATTTTTTTTGGCGTTATTGTTGTAAAAGTAAGCCTATGAGAAAAAACGACACTTTAACAACAAAAGCCTTGATGCCTAAAAAAGAAATAATCGATTTTTTACTGAATTATTCCAAAAATATTCAGGCAGTAAAAACTAAAAATAGAAAAATTATTTTAGTTTCAAAAAACTAGTAAATTTTTTAGATTTTAAATAATTGATTTTTATGACGGAGCTTTCCTACGTGGACAAAAAATTGACTAGATTTGTGCCTTATGAAAAACGTAAGGCACATTTTTTTTGATTTGGACAACACTTTGTGGGATCATCGTAAAAATGCATATTTAACAATCAAGGAGTTATTTACACAGCAGAAGATTGCTGAGACATACGGAATCGATTTCGAGGAGTTCCACAGTTCTTATCATATAATTAATGAGAAACTTTGGGAACAAATCCGAGATGGAGAAATTGATAAAGATTATCTAAGGAAATATCGTTTCTACGACACTTTCTTGAATTTTGGAGTAGATGATGAGAGACTTTCAAACTATTTTGAACATCATTTTTTAGACGAAATTCTAAAGTATAATGAACTAGTTGAAGGTGCGCTAGATTTGCTTCAATATCTTAAATCTAAGAATTATAAAATGCATATAATTTCCAACGGTTTTCAGGAAGTGACGGAGAGGAAATGTATTTTATCTGGGATTTCAGATTTCTTTGAAACAATTACCAGTGCAGATTCCGTCAATGTCAGAAAACCAAGACCAGAGATATTTCAATATTCTTTAGACTTGACAAAAGCTGAGAAATCAGAAAGTATTTTGATTGGTGATGATTGGATTGCTGATGTAAAAGGTGCTCAGAACTTCGGAATGGATGTGATTTTCTTTGATGTATTGGATGAGAACCCCCAAGAAGAAGCATTGAAGTTCATTAAGCATTTATCAGAAATCAAGCAATATTTATAAAAAGAAAAACCTTCCAAATTTTGAAAGGTTTTTTTATGCATTTAAAATGGGAATTCAAATTCCCAAACTTTCTCTAACTCTTTTTATGGTTTGAGTAGCAATAACTCTGGTCTTTTCTGCGCCTTCCTGTAATTTAATTTCCAGCTCATCAAGATTATTCAAGTAATAATTGAACGTTTCTCTTTCTTTCGCAAACTTTACTAAGATCAAATCCAGAAGTTCCTTTTTCGCATGACCGTAACCGTAATTTCCTGCAAGATATTTAGCTCTTAATTCTTCGGTTTGCTCCGGAGTAGCGATTAGTTCATAGATTGCAAAGGTCTTATCCGTTGAAGGGTCTTTTGGCTCCTCCAAAGTTTTGGAATCGGTTTCTATGGACATAACTTGCTTCTTCAATTCTTTTTCTGGCAAAAAGATATTGATGATATTTCCTCTGGATTTTGACATTTTGTGTCCATCTATTCCGGGAACATATTTAGTGTTTTCTTGTAATTCAGCCTGAGGCAAAACCAAAACTTCGCCCATTTGATTATTAAATCTCGAAGCGACATCACGTGCAATTTCCAAATGTTGAAGCTGGTCTTTTCCAACAGGAACAATCTCAGCATCATACAAAAGAATATCTGCTGCCATCAAAATCGGATAAGTGAAAAGTCCGGCATTTACATCTTGTAATCGGTCTGCCTTGTCTTTGAAAGAGTGAGCTAATGTCAATCTTTGATAAGGGAAAAAACATGACAAATGCCAAGATAATTCACAAGTTTCAGGGATATCGCTCTGCCTGTAGAAAAAAGTTTTTTCTGTGTCCAGTCCGCACGCAAGCCAAGCTGCTGCAATCTCGTAAGTATTGTTTTTTAATTCTTCGGCATTTTTGATTTGAGTTAAAGAATGAAGATTAGCAATAAATAGGAATGATTCGTTACTTGCTTGTTTTGATAATTCGATAGCAGGAATGATTGCTCCTAAAAGGTTTCCCAAATGTGGAGTTCCTGTTGCTTGTATTCCGGTAAGGATTCTAGACATTAAAATTTAGATTTTAGATTTTAGATTTTAGATTTTCTAAAATTTCAGTTGGTAAAAATACGAAAGATAGAATTGGAAACAAGAGTTATGAAACTTTAGAAATATAAATTACTTGATTTCAATTTTCTTTCCACCAAATTTTGGTTCGACTCCAAAAAGGAGATCTACATAAACCTTTGCTTTTGCTAGGTATTCACGAAGATTGGTTTTCAGACCGGCATATTTGTTGACATCTTTTGCATTATATCCATAAGCTTTGATTCCATATTTTCTGGCAAGAAAAACGGCTCTTTCATTATGGAATTTCTGGGAAATAATAATGTAGGAATTTTGACCAAAAATTTCCTTTGCTCTTACAACAGAATCCAATGTTCTGAAACCTGCAAAATCTTCGAAAATTTTACCTTCAGGAATCCCTTCTGAAATTAAATCGTTTTTCATTTCTTCAGGTTCATTATATCCTTCTACAGAGTTATCACCGCTTACGATGATATATTGTATTTTTCCTGCCTTGTACAATTCTGCCGTTGCTTTTATACGGTAAGAAAAATATAAATTGGGTGTTCCGTTACTCAAGCTCTTGCTTGTTCCCAAGACCAGAGCCGTTTTGCAATTAGGAATTTTACTTATATCGGAATAAAGAAATTCATCACTTTTACTTTTGATATTATAATTCGCAAAAAGGATAAAAAGAAATCCTGCCACAAAAAGCAACAGGAATATTTTGATTAAATTTTTTAATAATTTTCATTGATGTGTTTCAGTGTTTTTATCTTCTAAAAATCCAATCCGTTCGGGAAAGCTTTTTTTCTGAAAACATAAAGTAGCAACGCACCAATTGTGATAGAACTATCAGCAATATTGAAAATGTATTTGAAAAACTCTATTCTGTTGCCTCCAAGAACCGGAACCCAATCCGGCCAAGTAGTGTCTACCAATGGAAAATGAAGCATGTCCACAACACAGCCCTTCATCAGATCAGAATAACCCTGTCCTATAGGAACCAATTTTGAAACCCCGTCATAATCTATCCATCTTCCAGAAGCTGCATCATAAAAAGTTCCGCTGTCAAAAATTATACCGTAGAAAATGCCATCAAATACATTTCCAATTGCACCTGCAAATATCATAGCCATTGGTATCAACAGATAATTAGAAGCATTTTCTTTAAGCCATTTTTTGAATAAAATAACCATTCCGATTGCGAGAACAATTCTTAATAAAATCAAAGCATATTTTCCCCACAAACCTCCAAAATGAAGTCCATAAGCCATTCCCGGATTTTCCACAAAAGTCAATTTGAACCAACTAAGTCCAAAAACTTCAATACTTTCTCCAAGATGAAAATGTGTTTTGACGTAGATCTTAGAAAACTGGTCAAGTAAAAGAATCAAAAATGTTATTGCGATTATCTTCTTCATTACAATCCTTTTGGTTTTTGATTTCTTGTTATTTTTTTGTCTTTTCTGTCGTTGATTTTTTGGATCGTTTTCTGATTATGAAATTGATTTCTGGTATGGAATTTTTCATATTCTATTCCCATATCTTTCAGTACGCTTTTCAGTGCAGTTAATTCCATCGAGTTTTTTGGATGTACAATGATAGATTCCATTGGTATTTCTTGTTTGAAAAATAGTTTTGCAAATGTAACTTAAATTACTTATTTCTTGGACAATTCGTCCAGCCTTTTACGTTCTTTTTCAGTTAGGTCGTCTAATCCGTTTTTTCCGATTTTGCTTAGCAGTTTGTCGATTTCATCTTGTCTTTCTTTTCTCTTAGCATTATACTCATCATCTATTGTATGGTATTTTTGCACGGGTTTGAAGATACTTTTGACAGATTGATTTTTGCTAAGAAAAAGACCAATTGCTATAACTAACAGTAAAATAATAATTAATACCATTTGTAATAAGAAAAAAGCCCCAATTTCTAATTTTTGGAATCAGAAACTCGGACTTTGTATTTTGATAATCAGTAATTTATCTTTGCATATTCTTAGCTTCAATGCTGAGTGTAGCGTGTGGGACTGCCTGTAATCTTTCTTTAGGGATTAGTTTTCCAGTCACTCTGCAAATGCCGTAAGTTTTATTTTCGATACGGATAAGAGCGTGTTTCAGATCACGTACAAATTTTTCTTGTCTTGATGCTAAGATTGCATTTTGTTCTTTGCTCAGAGTTTCTGCGCCTTCTTCAAAAGCTTTGAAGGTAGGAGAAGTGTCGTCTGTACCGTTATTTTGATTATTAATAAAGCTCTCTTTTATAAGACCGAGGTCGGTTTC
>QFQW01000063.1 GCA_003248755.1 Chryseobacterium sp.
CAGGGATATTAGCAGCTAAAGTTTGAGTGACTTTGTTTGTATTTCCATAGATACAACGATGCGTTCCGGAAGTATCGTAAGAGGTATTGAAATAATTAGTAGGATTAGAAACAGGAATCACAGGTTCTGTAACATCAGTCGCAGTTGCCGGATGTTTTACGCCACTTTGAGGAGAAATCACTTTAAGTGCATAAACATTGAAATAATTTTTATAATTAGAATAAGGCTGCTTATTCAGTAGATAATCCGAGACGAACGTTGCATCTTCCATAAAAGCAGATTGCTCACTTGCTGTATAGCCATCTCCTAGAATAACCAGATTAATTCTCTTATCCTTCGGTCCATTTTCTACAAGCGGAACCAAATCAAAGATCTGCGCTTCGGAAAAACCTGAAATTAAGATCAATAAGAAGTAAAAATATTTCATAACTATTATAATTTTAATTTGAAAATGAGGGTAGAATTATTGTTCTCTACTTTATGAATTTCCATCTCAGCAACATTTCCATTATCATTATATCTGTAGAAAAATTCAGCTTTGTCCAGTTTGCCAATTTGTTTTTCCATCGAGTCTTTGTCGTAAGATTCAAAAACAGGAGACAAAGGATTATCAATGATTGATGTTTTGTAGATTTTATTATTCTTATCCAGCAAAACAATTTTATAATTACTATTGGTAATATCTTTTGCGGTTCCAAATTCTTCATTTTTAAAGAACCCATCAGACACTTTTTTGTCCGTTAATTTCACAAGCTCTTTTCTGTCAGATGCTTTTTCAACTTCAAAAAAAAGATAAACCATTTTAGGTTTCGTTTCTTGAATATCATTTTGATTCCTGGTTACGACTTGATTTGGCAACTGATTTGCACAACTGAAAGCAGAAATCAACAAACAACAAAAAAGAGCTTTGATAATTTTATTGATAATCATAAGTCAAATATAACCAATAATTCATAACGAAATTAACATTTTTTAACAAAACAATTAAATCTTAGGAATCACGTTGCAGAACGAATAAATTCTTATCTTCGTACTTGGAATGGAGAATAAACAGAAAGAGTTTTCTAAATTAATAAAGGACAACCAAGGACTTATTATCAAAGTCTCACGCCTTTACACCCATTCCGCAGAAGACCAGGAAGACCTTTTTCAGGAGATTGTGTTACAACTATGGAAATCCTACGACTCATTCCAAGGTAACTCCAAGATTTCCACCTGGATGTACAGAGTAGCACTTAATACGGCAATTACATTATTCAGAAAAAAAACACGACAACCGCAAACAGATGAATTGCAAGATTTTCACAGCAAGAATTTTTTAGAAGATTCTGATGAAAAGCAACAGCAGATTTCTTTGTTATACAAGGTCATCAAGATGTTGCCGGATGTAGAAAGGGCTATTGTAATGATGTATCTGGATGATGAACCCTATAAAGAGATTGCAGACACATTAGGTATTACCGAGGTTAATGCCCGTGTGAAGATGAATAGATTAAAGAAAACATTAAAAGAATTAATGATAAAGCATGCCTAACTCAGAAGACTTTGATATAGATTCGTTGAAAAAAACGTGGCAGGACCAAACGATTTCTGATGGATACAATCAGGATGAAATTGAAGTGATGCTGAACAGAAAATCCAGAAATTATGTGAAATACATACTTTGGATTAGCGTTGCCGAATTCGTTATTTTCGGCCTTATCAACTTTATTGCGCTTTTTTCAACAGATTTCCATACAGATTTCACGAATATTCTCAATAGACTTCAGATTAAAAATCAGTCTCAGGTTGAGTTTTCTTTGGATAGGATTTATAATTGGATGAAGATTTTGAGCCTTGTAATTACAGGCGTTTTCGTTATTATCTTCTACAGAAATTATAAAAAAATAACAATTGAGTCTAACCTCAAAAAATTCATTATCCATATTCTGGATTTCAAAAAAGCGGTTAATCTGTTCATTTTTAGTAATGTCATTTTGTTGCTTTTGTTCATAGGAAGTTTCACAAGTTTTATCATTTTTACAATCAGAAAACAAAATATCGAGATAGATAATCCAACATTTTGGGGTTTGATAACCGGAGTTGTGTTCAGCCTTTTGATTTGCATTATTATCATTTTGCTTTATTACAGAATCGCTTACGGAATCATTTTGAAAAGGCTTTCCAAGAATTTAAAACAACTGAAAAAGATAGATTCAGAAAAAGAAATTTAATTGATTTTATTTGGGCAGCTTAATCCACCTTCCGCTCCCAATCTTTTCACTCCACTTTGTTGCGTAAAAAGGATTTCCGCTCAAGTCGGGCTGCAAGAGATTCACTGTTTTAATTTTGCGTTAAAGTTACGTGGATGGATTATGACTTTGCCACAATTTTCCCTATCTTTGCACCCACTTAAAAAAGTTCTTTGAAATGCTGGGAAGACGACAAATTCGCGAAAAAATTGTAGAATCACTATATTCTTATTATCAAAACCCCATCAAGTTTGATGTTCTGGAGAAGAATATGTTCTCAGAAATCAACAAAATCTACCATCTTTACATCTACGAGCTTAATTTTCTGGTTGGACTGAAGCGTTTAGCAGAAGACCAAATTGAGATTGGAAAGAATAAATATCTTAAGACTCAGGAAGATATAGACCCAAACCAGAAGTTCATCAGAAACCAAATTCTGCTCCAGTTAGAAGATAACGAAGAAAGAAGAAGTTTTTCTGAAAAGCACAAAGATTTAATTTGGGACCCGAATGATGAGTTGCTGGTAAAGACTTTTCAAAGAATCAAAGCTGGGAAACGTTATCAGGATTATATGGCTGATAGCGAAATCTCTTTTGAAGATGACCAGAAATTCATTGGAAAATTATTCTTGAGATATGTAGCAGAAAACACAGACTTGCATGACAGATTCGAAGAAAAAGAAATGTCCTGGGCAGATGATTTTCACATTGCTAATTCTATGATTCAGAAAACCATTGGCTTTATGAAAGAATCAGAATCTTCTCACACTTTGATTAAAATGTTAAAAGACGATGAAGACGAAGAATTCGCAAGAAAACTTCTTAGATCTTCTCTTAATAACTGGGAAGAAACAGAAAAAAAATTAGAATCAAAATTGCTGAATTGGGATCTTGAAAGAATATCTCTTATTGATAGAATTATTCTTGTTGCTGCAATTACAGAATTGGATCGTTTCCCGTTAACAGCATCCAGAATTATTATTAATGAATATATTGATGTTTCCAAAGTTTATGGAACAGAAAAATCCAATGTTTTTATTAACGGAATTTTGGACAAATACACAAAAGATTTAGACAGAGTATAACCAAATATATATAATTATATTATTATGAAATCAATCAAAATATTAGCAGTAGCTGCACTTTGCTTACTAACATTTTCTTGTAAAAAGAAAGAACAAACTTTAGATCATATTCCAGGTGTTGACTCTGCTCAAACAAGTGCCGGAGTGGAAGCACTTTCTCAAGAAGCACACCCAGAAGAAGAGATGTTGAAAGAAGCTAAGAGTAAGCCACTTACTACCATTGCTTTCAGTGAAACAGATCATAACTTTGGAGACATCAAAAAGGGTGAAAAAGTAGAACACGTTTACGAAGTAACAAATACAGGAACTAATCCATTGATTATTTCTAACGTAAAACCGGGTTGCGGATGTACAGTTCCTGATTATACAAAAGAACCGATCTTGCCAGGAAAAAAAGGTAAAATCACGTTGCATTTTGACTCTACAAACTTTGATGGATCAGTTAATAAAGTTGCAGATGTATTTGTAAATGTGGAAAAGGCTCCAGTTCGTTTAACATTCTCAGCTAATATATTACCATAATTATGCTTACAATATTTTTACAGACGGCTCCGGCGCAATCTATGACGCCGACTCTTTTAATGATTGGATTGATGTTCGTCGGATTTTATTTCCTGATGATTCGTCCACAAATGAGAAAACAAAAGCAAGAGAAAACTTTTCAGGAAGCTTTGAAACCAGGCGCAAAAGTGGTTACAACTTCTGGAATGCACGGAACAATATTTTCTATCAATGAGGATGGTGTAGTTTTAGAAACGCTTAGCGGAAAACTAAAATTCGAAAAAGCGGCTATTTCAAGGGATTTTACAATGGCTAGATTTCCGGAAACTTTCGGAGTAGAGAAGAAGAAATAATTTTAAATTATTACTAAATACAAAAAGACCTGAATTATTGATTCAGGTCTTTTATTTTATCATTGCAACATGAAAATGTCATTGACTACGTCGAATCTTTGATTTCTGAACGCAGTCGAAGAATCTAAATCATTTCGTTACATTATCAATAAATTCCAAAACCGAATCCTTGCTCCAATCCATCGAGCTATCTTCTTTCTTCAGGATTCTGCCATCTTTTCCAATCAGATAAGTTGTAGGAAAAGCAACCGGCAAAACTTTTGGGTCAAGCGGACTTTCTGCGATATAAACGGGAGCAGTGTAATTATTCTCTTTCAGAAATTTTTTCACATCCTCCTCTTGGTCTTGCATTGCAATCAGAGCAAATTCCATTTTATCTTTTTTCAATTGATATAGTTTTTCAATTGTCGGCCATTCCGTTCTGCAAGGTGGACACCAGGTTCCCCAAAAATTTAAGAAAAGAACTTTTCCACGAAGATTTTTTAGATTCGTACTGCTTGTGTTGATTCCTTTTAAATCGATGTTCAAAACTTCGTCGGAAAGTGTTGTTTCATCGTTGATTTTTGCTACAGTCGGACTCATTGCAATCTGTTCCGAAACAAAATCACGAAGCGGTTTTATCAATGCAAAAGCTGATACAGCTGCAATGATAATAACGTAGATTATATTTTTTTTAATGAAGTTCATTAGAATCAAAAATTAAAGTAATTCCAAAAGCTCCTCAATCGTATCGAAACCTCTGTTTTTAGCATAATAAGTCTGCAATTCTACATAAAATTGCTCTCTGGTAAATTTTTCCGGATTCGCTTTATGTTTATTAAGAAGTTCAGTTCCGTGTTTTGGTCTAGGTCCCCAATGGGCTATTTCATTAAAATCCTCATCCAGAAAAATCACAATGGGAATTGATTTTCCGCCATTAGTCAAGTAACTGTCAATTAGGCTAGGTTCCTGGTCACGATAAGTTATTCTGACTTCAAACTGTTCAAAAAACTTAACCACGACAGGAATAACCTGACTTGCATCACCACACCAGGATTCGGAAATAATCAAGATTTTTCCTCGGAAATTTTTTCCTGCAAATTTCTCAACCTGTTCAGAATTCGGAAGATATTTTTCCGTCATTCTGTTCATTCTTTGGATTCCTAATCGGTAATATTCAGCGTAATCGGCTTCCTGCGTATCTTTTGGATTTCCTAGTCTTTCTCCGGCATCACGAAGATATTCTGTGTAAGAAACAGCATTGTCCCAATATTGTTTGATGTCCATTATATTTTTCTGGTTTTATTAATTAAATACATATCGGCCAAAACAAATGCAGCAAGGCTTTCCACGATGGGAACGGCTCTTGGAACTACACAAGGGTCGTGTCTTCCTTTTCCTTCAACTGTAACAGTTTCACCATCTTTGTTGATGCTTTCCTGCGGACGAAGAATCGTTGCAACAGGTTTGAAAGCTACTCGAAAATAGATGTCCATTCCGTTGGAGATTCCACCCTGGATTCCGCCTGAAAGATTGGATTGTGTTGTTCCATCTTGATTGAAAAGGTCGTTATGTTCCTTTCCTGTCATTTTCGCGCCACAGAAACCACTTCCATATTCAAAGCCTTTGCAAGCGTTGATGTTCAGCATTGCTTTTCCAAGTTCTGCGTGAAGTTTATTGAAAATCGGTTCACCTAATCCGGTTGGAACATTTTTGATAACACAAGTTACGGTTCCGCCAATTGTATTGCCTTCTTTTTTAATTTCCTTGATTCTCTCAATCATTTTTTCGGCAGTTTCTTCGTCTGGACAACGCACGATATTGCTTTCGGTTTTAGAAAAATCCAAAGCCTGATAAGGTTTTTCACAGAAAATCTCTCCAACCGAAGAAACATAAGCATTGATTTCAATTTCCGGAAGAAGTTGTTTAGCTAAAGCACCTGCAACAACCCAATTCAGCGTTTCACGAGCAGAAGATTTTCCACCACCGCGGTAATCCCGAATTCCGAATTTTTGGTCATAAGTATAATCGGCGTGACTTGGACGATAAGCTTGTGCGATATGGTCGTAATCTTTGGAGCGTTGATTCTCATTCTCAACAATAAATCCAATTGGCGTTCCGGTCGTTTTTCCATCAAAAATTCCTGACAAAAATCGAACTTTATCGCCTTCTTTTCTTTGTGTAACAATAGCAGATTGTCCTGGTTTTCTGCGGTCAAGCTCAAGTTGAACTTTCTCAATATCGATTTCCAGACCAGCGGGAAAATTGGTGATAATTCCGCCGTAAGCTTCTCCGTGACTTTCGCCAAAAGAAGAAAGCGTCAAAAAGTTTCCTAAAACATTAAACATAAATAAAACTTAGATGTTAGAAATTAGATTTTGGACTTTGAAATAAAGTTTTTTCTGAAGTCAATAATTTCTTTAATACTTACAAATTTACGGATTTTAGAATGGACTAATATCTAAAATCTAACTTCTAATATCTATTTTTACAAAATGAATACTCACAAAACTGTTCTGATTCTCGGTGCTAATTCGGATGTTGCAAAACAAGCCATCAAACTTTACATTAATAAGGGCTATTACGTGATGGCCGCTTCCAGAAATCTAAAATCTATTGAAAAATTTGCTGATGAAAACAATCTGAACAAATCCGAACTTGAGATTAAATATTTCGATGCCACAAACTTTTCTTCTCATCAATATTTCTATGATGAATTATCTGTAAAACCAAATATTGTTGTTTATGCAGCTGGATTCTTAGTGGAAAATCAAGAAGCTTTGAAGAATTTCGAAGGAACATTTGAAATGATGAAAACGAATTACATCGGTGCAGTTTCTATTTTGAATATTATCGCAACAGACAAATCGAATAAAAACTTAGAAAGAATCATTGGGTTGTCATCGTTATCCGGTGTTCGTGGACGTAAAAGTAATTTCGTTTATGGAAGCACTAAGTCTGCTTTTACACAATATTTGGCTGGACTTCGACAAGAATTAAATTCAAGAAAAGTTGTAGTGAATGTTTTAGTGATTGGTTACATTAATACAAAAATCAATGCTGGGCTGGAATTTAACAAAAACCTGATGATGGAACCTGATTATGTTGCTAAATTTATTATTAATGCTGGAACCTCATTTGAAATTGTTCCCAACTGGAAATGGAAAATCATCTACTGGATTCTAAAATTATCTCCGGAGTTTTTGGTGGCGAAATTGCCTTAAGATGTGAAAATTTAATTCATACTTTTTTAGTATGAATTAAAAATTATTTTATAGTTTTGTCCTATAAAAATAATTTTTGATGGAACTGAAATCATTGGATAAAGTCAATAATCTTACTTCAGACCAGTTTGTTTCTCAATATATGAAACCGAATATTCCTGTAATCATTGAGGATTTTGTTGATTCTAAGAGTGTTGCATTCCAAAAATGGAATTATGATTATTTCAAGGGAATTGCCGGAGAAAAAGAAGTAGACGTTTATGGCGGGGAAATCCATTCTCTTAACAGAGCTGCCAGCAAACCTATTGCAAAAATGACTTTTGGGGAATATCTTGACCTCATTTCAGAAAAAGCAACAGAATATCGTTTGTTTCTTTTTAATCTACTTACCATCAAACCAGAACTCAAAAAAGATATTCAGTACAGGGATATTACAAAAGGAAAAGTTCTGCATTGGCTGCCGTTTATGTTTTTCGGAGGCAAAGGTTCTAATACCCGGAATCATGTTGATATCGATATGTCGCACGTTTTTCTGACACAATATCAAGGGATTAAAAGAGTCTGGCTTTTTCCGCTCAACCAATCTGATTTGCTTTATAAACTACCTTACAATTTTCATAGCATCACCAATCTTAAAACTTCCAATCCGGAAGAATTCCCCGGATTAAAATATCTAAAAGGCTATGAAGCAGTTTTGAAACCTGGTCAAACGCTTTATATGCCTTCTGGCTGGTGGCATTTTATCCAATATGAAACAGAAGGTTATTCTATCTCGGTAAGAGCGTTACCATCGAAATTAATAGAAAAATGGAGAGGATTCAGGAATCTTGTATTTACAAGGCATTTTGATAACATAATGAGAAGACTTTTCAAAGAAAAATGGTTCGATTATAAAGTTTCAGTTGCAAAAAAGAGAGCTCAAAATGCAATCGACAAAATAGAAGGCAAGCACATTCTGGACGATATTCCTGATATACCGATACATTTTTAGATAAATAAAAATCGAGGAGAATTTTCCTTGATTTTTGTGTTGTGATTATTTAGTAAGAAAAATTGTTTTTCAATTTTAGAAACCTTTTCTCAAGTAAATTGTAACTGAATATAGAAATAAAATAGGCTAATCCAAAACTGAATATAAAATTAAAAATATGATTAGAAATCTTCAAATAATTGATAATGATTATAAAACATATAGGATGGTAAACATACAATCCAAAACTAATCTTTCCAGTGAATCTCAAAAAATTATTATTTAATATTCTCTTTATCCAACTTTTTGTATCTGCTGAAACTATAAATGCTATAAAACTGCCATAAACCATACCTAAAATTAGATATCTAATACTACTGTCAAACATAGAATAATTTCCATTTTTAGTAGAAATATAAAGTAAAGGAATTAGTAAAATTAAAAAAGCTGTGAGGAATTTTTTAAGGTTATTTATTAGTTTATTTTCCAACTCTAAAACTGCCAAAAAAGCGCCAATTGCTAATTCATCAAATCTTGCAAGTGTAAATTGTGATTCTTCAATGTTATTTCTGATGAGAATTATTCTTGTCAAAAAAGAAATGATACATATAATTAAAATTCCCCATTTTATTTTCTTAAGTGGAAAATAGTAAACAATCAAGGGCCAGAATAAATAAAAGTGTTCTTCAACAGCTAACGACCAATAATGACTCGGACCTATACTTTTCCAGTCAAATGTTAAAGCGAAATTTTGCATAAATATCCAATACCAAATCTGTTCGGAAAAACTGGCAAAAGACCTTTCTGGCAATAGTGGAAATACAAAATAATAAATAATTAGAAAAAAATAATATAAAGGAAAAATCCGAAGAATTCTCCTAATATAAAATGATTTGAAATAATTTGGATTTTCTTTTGTGTTCAACAAAATTCTTGTAATAAGAAAGCCTGAAAGAACAAAAAATAATGAAACACCAGTCTTCCCAAAAAGAGATATCTTTTTTAAAAAGACTAATATTTCGTTGGATGGATTGGTGTCTTGGAAGAAATGATAGAACATTACCATTATTACAGCAATTGCTCTCACTCCGTCTAATTCGGTGTAATGTTTTAGTTTAAAATTCATCCAAGTTAATTATAAAAAAGCGAGAAAAAATTCTCGCTTCTAATTTATGATTTTAAATCTAATTTCAGTTCCAACTCCGTGAGTTGTTCTTGATGAATAGGTGCTGGTGCGTCAATCATCACATCTCTTCCGGAGTTATTTTTTGGGAATGCTATGTAATCTCTGATGACTTCGTTTCCGTCTAAAATAGCTACCAAACGGTCAAATCCGAAAGCTAAACCTCCGTGAGGCGGCGCTCCGTATTTGAAAGCATTCATCAGGAATCCGAATTGCGCTTCTGCTTCTTCTTTTGAGAATCCTAACAAATCAAACATTCTTGACTGCAGATCTTTATCAAAAATTCTGATAGAACCACCACCGATTTCGTTTCCGTTTAAAACTAAATCATATGCGTTGGCTCTTGCTTTTCCCGGGTCAGTTTCCAATAAACCAAAGTCTTCGGTTTTCGGAGACGTGAATGGGTGGTGCATTGCGTGGTATCTTCCGCTTTCTTCATCAAATTCCAGTAATGGGAAATCTACAACCCAAAGTGGCGCAAATTCGTTTCCTTTTCTCAATCCAAGACGGTTTCCTAATTCCATTCTCAATGCTGAAAGTTGTGTTCTTACTTTATCAGCATTTCCACTCATTAAGAACATCAAATCTCCTGCTTTTGCTCCGAATTTCTCAGTGATTTTCTTCAAATCTTCTTCAGAATAGAATTTGTTAACCGATGAAGTTATAACACCGTCGTTCTGGAATTTGATCCAGACCATTCCGGTCGCTCCGATCTGTGGACGTTTTACCCAGTCGATCAATTCATCGATTTGTTTTCTGGTGTAATCCGCAATGCCTTCTACGTTGATTCCGACCACCAGTTCCGAATCATCAAATATTTTAAACTCTTTTCCTTTTACCAACTCATTCAGTTCTACGAACTCCATTCCGAAACGGATGTCCGGTTTGTCGTTTCCATATTTCTGCATGGCATCAGCAAATGTCATTCTTGGGAAATCTTGGAAATCTTGTCCCGTAATATCTTTCAATAATGTTTTGGTCATTCCTTCGAAAACATTCATAATGTCTTCCTGCTCCACGAATGCCATTTCGCAATCGATTTGGGTGAATTCCGGTTGTCTGTCAGCACGCAAATCTTCGTCACGAAAACATTTCACGATTTGGAAATATCTGTCCATTCCGCCAACCATCAGCAATTGTTTGAAAGTCTGTGGCGACTGTGGCAAAGCGTAAAACTGTCCGGGATTCATTCTGCTTGGAACTACGAAATCTCTTGCACCTTCCGGAGTTGACTTAATCAAAACCGGTGTTTCAACCTCAATGAAACCTTCGTCAGAAAGGTAATTTCTGACTTTCTGCGCCATTTTGTGACGGAAGATCAGCTTTTCTTTTACAGGATTTCTTCTGATATCCAGATATCTGTATTTCATTCTCAATTCTTCTCCACCATCGGTTTCATCTTCGATAGTGAAAGGAGGTAGTTGAGATTCATTTAAAATATTAAGCTTTTCAACCAAAATTTCTATATCGCCGGTTGGTATTTTCGGGTTTTTGGAAGCACGTTCGATAACGATTCCTTCTACCTGAATCACAAATTCGCGACCTAATTTTTTAGCCGATTCCAACAATTCTTTTGAGCTTCTTTCTTCGTCTAAAACCAATTGTGTAATTCCGTAACGGTCTCGCAAATCGACCCAAATCATAAAACCTTTGTCACGGATGGTTTGTACCCAACCGGAAAGTATTACTTTTTCATTCAGATTTGCCAGCGTCAATTCGCCGTTTGTGTGTGTACGGAACATTGTTTTTAAGATGTTAGATGTTAGACTTTAGATATTAGACTTTTAGTAGTCTAATTTCCGAGTGCAAAGATAACAGATATATAAAAAATATATACATAATGTATAAATTAATTCTACAATGTAAATAAATTTTATAAAATGTTGAATCCTGGCGCAGCGCATAAAGGATAGTAATGGATATCCTTTTTCTGTTCTCTGAACAGGAAAAGATAGGAACGGATAGCCCGACCCGATCTGTTGCCCTTCGAGAGCCTCAGGATGGGGAGCGTCGGCAAGGGATACGCCAAAAGTATTGGTTAATTAAAAATTAATTCATAAATTCGTAATAATCAAATACTTAATTATTATGGGAAAAGGCGATCAAAAATCTACCAGAGGAAAAAGAGTACGTGGAAGCTATGGGAAAACAAGACCAAGAAAAGCTTCTAAATCTGTAGTAGTTGTAGAAAAACCCGTAAAAGCTAAAGCAGAACCAAAGCCAAAACCAGCGAAACCAAAAGCTGAAAAAACAGAGGAAACAGAAGAAAAGCCAAAAGTAAAACGAACAAAAAAAGCCGAAGAATAATCTTCGGCTTTATATTTTTATGAGAGATTTATTTTCCAAAAATGCTTCCCAATAATCCGCCAAGTCCGCCTTGTTGAGATTGTTGTTGCTGATTTCCTCCACCGAGAACACTACCTAAGATATCTCCCAAACCTCCGCCAGAAGATTGAGTTGCTCCTCCAAGAACACTTCCAAGAATGTTGCTCAATGGGTCATTGGATGCTTGAGCTTGTTGCGAAGAACTTCCAAGAATTCCACCTAACAAATCTCCTAATCCTCCACCAGAAGTTACATTGCTCGCCTGCTTCTGTTGACCGATATAACCCATAATGACAGGAGCCAAAGTTGCCAAAACCGGACCTATTTTGTCCATCGAAATGCCAGTGTTCTGTGATAATTGATTCTCTACATTCGCTTTTTCTCCGCCAAAAATATGACTCAAGATAGAGTCGCCTTCTTGTTGCCTGTTCAAAGCTTGAGATGGATTGTTCAAAATACTTCCATCGTGGTCTCTGTCAAGAGCCGCATTTAGCTTATCTGCTTCGTCAGCATTTTCTGATTTCTTCTTTAAATAACTGATTACTAAAGGTGCAGCTACAACTAATAACGCAATGATTTGATTTTTGCTGATTCCGAATTTGTTTTCAGCTTGTTCAGCGACTTGATTGCCAGCGCTTCCCGTGATAAGGTCTAATAAACTCATAATTTATGTTTTTAAATGTGTAAACCAAAGATGACAAAATTTATTCCAAGAAAAAAACAATATTTATGTTTTTTTATAGTTCGCGAATTTCTTCTAAGGTTTGATACTTTTGCCGAAGTTCAATAAACTCTTTTGTTGCAAGCTTTAGAGCTTCTACATTATCCTCCGCTTTTCCATGGTCCAAAGTAAATTCTATACAGCCTGTATTTCCATTTAACCATGGAAGCATATAATATCTTAAACCGTCTTTATATAACTTCTTCTGATGAAATTGATTGCCTTGAGGTGTTAATGAAACAATATAAAAACAAACAATATAAAATAAGGGAATAAATAGTGGAACAAATTTTAATTTTTTTAAAGCATATTTTGAACTTAATGATTTGATTCCGGCGCCAATAAAAACCACAAAAATTACATAGAATGGAATGAAATAAACATAATTGTCTGAAACAGCATAAAACGTTGCAAATCCACAAGTGAAAAGCGCTGCAACAAAAATGAATAAGAATTCTGTTTTGTAATTTTTGTATAAATAGATAATGCCGCTGACAAAAAATAGCACAAAAATATTGAAGTTATAAATTAAATAAGCAGCAGCTTTTATAAGATCTTTTACAAGATCCATAAATCCTTGACTAAAAGTGTCTTTTACCCACGGGCCTTGTTTTGTAAGGAATGTGTATTTTAATTCTATGTTATTCAGGTAGTTAACGTAAAACATCATGGCGAAAAGAATTATAAAAGAAGTAAAAGATAATATAATGTGCTTTGTGTTTTTCCTTAAATAGAAGAGTAGCAGAATATAAGCAGGAATCAGCATAATGTTTTGAATGTGTACCCAAAAGCTCAAACCTAAGAAAAATCCGGATAAAACAATATTTAATAATGAATTGGTTTTTAAAGATTTTACAGATAAAAGTAAAAAAAGTACTACAAAGAGCGCATTAAAAACATAAACCTCCACAGTTTCTGAACTTCTCCAAAATGAAAATCCAAATCCGAAAATAAGGCTAGATGCAACCGCAATCCAATCTTCTTTTATAAACTCTTTTATGAAAAGATACAGCAATCCGACAGTTAAAGAGCCCGGAACAACGGACATGAAACGCATAACGGTAACGCTGTCCATGCTAAAATACTTTGCCAAAAAAATCGCAGTATTCATATAAAGAAAATGCGAGAGAGGTGTTGCAGAAGTAATAAACTCACGCTTCTCTACATCCAAAACAAAACCAATACAATCACCAAAAGATATTTTGGAAAAACTTCCGGCGTAATAGATAATGAAAAATATAAGAAAGATTAAAAAGGCTGTAGTTTTTTTAGTCATATAGTTTTAGCTTTTAATTATTAGTTTGATTTCAGAGTCTAATATTCTGTTTTGTCCTCTTTTTCTTCCCATTGTTTAAAAGCTTCCAAACCTTCATCTCTTAGTAATTGTTTAATTGGGATCGCTCTTTTCTCCATAGGAAGCTGTACCTCATCATAAATAAAAGAATCATCGAAACCAATATCTTTTGCATCACTTTTAGTGTTAGCGTACCAGATTTTGTCCAATCTTGCCCAGTAGATGGCGCTTAGGCACATAGGACAAGGTTCACAAGAAGTGTAAATCTCGCATCCGGATAGATTAAAATCATTCAGATAAGCTGAGGCATTCCTAATCGCCATAACCTCTGCGTGCGCTGTAGGATCATTATTAACGGTTACCTTATTAGCACCTTCCGCAATAATTTTTCCATCTTTCACAATAACGGCTCCAAAAGGGCCTCCTCCTGATTTTATGTTTTCACAAGAGCACGCAATTGCCCTCCTCATAAATTCTTCTCGATATACCATAATATCCTTTAAATTTTAAAAAAAATCTGCTTCCAAAAGAAGCAGAAAATAAAGGTATAAAAAAACTTTATAAGAGAAAACCTAATTTTTAAAAATCGGGACATTGCTGCAAGCTTCCCCGAACATCAAAGACTTCACAAGTGGCTTCAGTTGTTCAACCAACTCTACATAAGCATTGTTGGGGATAAACTCATCGCTGCAGCCTTTAACCAGGATACGCTTGTCTCGCAGTTCGGAAAAATCGTAGGTCTGGATGGCGTTATGCATTAGCAAAACTTCCAGATCTTCTCTGTTTCCGAAAACAATTTTCTTTGCGGCATCCGTAATTTTGGAAGTAATCAGAAAGTAAGCCCAAAGCGGAATAATCACATCCTCAGAACAATAGATGTAAACATAAGCGTCTTTATAAATTTCGGCATCAATGGCTTTGATTTTTTCGCGGAAATCTTTCTCCTTCAGAATCATGCCCTCCCAAAGAAAATCCTTGATATCAATTCCCAAGCGTTTCCCTTTCGGAACAAGGTCAGAAATATCAAAATTCACCAATCCGCTGTTTGCAACTTTATTTACGATTTCTTCCATTTTCTAAATTCTAATATTTTTTAGGAGCTTAATCCCGCTTTACATTACAATCTTTTGCTTTTCCTTATGTGAAAGAAAAGCAAAAGGATTTCCATTGCAATCGGGGCTAGGGATTTTGCCTGTAAAATCAAATTTTCCCGACAAATAGAATTTTCCCAATTCTAATAACCCAAAATGACTTATTTTTGTTCAAAGTTAATTATTTTGAACGGAAAACTTCTTTAGATTTATCTATCGAAAAGACTTTCAAAATCTAAAACCCAAAAACCTTGAAATATTACATCATAGCAGGCGAAGCTTCCGGCGATTTGCACGCTTCCAACTTAATGAAAGCTATCAAACAGAAAGACCAAAATGCAGATTTTCGTTTTTGGGGCGGCGATTTGATGCAGAAACAAGGCGGAACTCTCGTCAAACATTACCGTGATTTGGCTTTTATGGGATTTTTAGAAGTCGTTCAGAATCTTGGAACCATTCTCAACAATATCAAATTCTGTAAAAAAGACATCAAGGAAAATAAGCCGGATGTTTTGATTCTGGTAGATTATCCCGGATTCAATTTGAGGATTGCAAAGTTTGCCAAAGAATCGGGGATTAAAGTGGTCTATTATATTTCACCTCAGCTTTGGGCATGGAAAGAAGGTCGTGTAGAAACAATCAAAAAATATGTCGATGAGATGCTGGTGATTCTTCCATTCGAGAAAGATTTTTACAAAAAACATCAGGTCGAAGCCCATTTTGTCGGGCATCCTTTATTGGATGCAATTGAGGGTTTGCCACCGATTGATATTCAGGGATTCAAAAAAGAAAATCAGCTGAACGATAAAGATATCATTGCGCTTTTACCGGGTTCCAGAAAACAGGAAGTTTCCAAAATGCTGGAACTGATGTTATCTGTGAGAGATTATTTCAAAGATTATCAATTTGTAATCGCTGGCGCACCAAGCTTGGATAAGGATTTCTACGAACAGTTTGTAGATGATGATGTGCATTTTGTTTCCAACAGAACGTATGATTTGCTGAGATGCTCCAAAGCAGCTTTGGTAACTTCGGGAACGGCAACTCTGGAGACCGCTTTGCTCAATATTCCGGAAGTGGTTTGCTACAAAGGAAGCCGAATTTCTTATGAAATCGGGAAACGATTAATCAAGAATATCAAATATATTTCTCTCGTGAATCTGATTATGGACAAAGAAGTTGTAACAGAACTCATTCAGAATGATTTGAATACTAAAAATCTCGTTGAAGAACTTAACAAAATCCTCAATACTAAGAAAAGAGATGAAGTTCTGAATAATTACGAAGTTTTAAGAACAAAACTTGGCGGGAGCGGCGCCAGTCAAAATGCAGCAGAACTTATTGTAAATCTGAAATAATGGCATTGGAAAAATTATTACAAAAAATAGAATCATTACTTCCTGAAATTAATAAAGAAAATTTAAAAGTTTCCAAAGCATCGATTGGCTGGCATCTGGAGCATTCTTTATTAATTCTGAATGGAAGCTTGAAAGGCCTCACAATGACCAATCCGGAGAATTACAATCCGAAATTCAGTATCAAAAAATTTATCTTTCTCAATTTTGGATTGATTCCGAGAGGGAAAATCAAGTCTCCGAAACAATTTGTTCCACTGGAAACACCAACTAAAGAAAGTATCGGAAAGCTTCTGAATCTGGCGAATGAAAGGTTGGAAGCCATCAAAAGTCTTCCTTCAAAATCCTATATCACACATCCTTTTCTTGGTGACCTTGATAAAAAAACAACACTCAAATTCTTAGGTCTTCATACCAATCATCATTTGAAAATTATTGATGATATTTTGAAATCTTAATTAATATTTAAAAATATTTTACCACAATATTTGTCATTCCGTAGGAATCTAAGTTCTTTTTTTATCAATTCTCACAGAGATTCCTACGGAATGACAAACTTTCTATTTTATTTCTTATCTTTATTCTAGGACACTTCGACTTGGCTCGGTGTAACAACTCTAATACTAAATGTTGTTATATTGAACTTGTAGAATGTCAAGAATGTCAGGCTGAGCGGAGCCGAAGTCTTTCATAAAAAAACAAAAACACAAATGAACATCAATGAAAAAACAGCCATTACTGATATTGCTGCTATGCTTTATTGCAGGAATTCTTTTTCAAGCGCGCCTGATTATGAGTCAGGTGCTCATCTTTCAACTTCTAATAATTTCAACTGCTTCTCTGTTTTCTATATTAGTTAAGAATAAATTTTTTCAGCACATCAAACATTACTGTTTAGGATTTTTCTTTTTCTCAATTGGGATTTTTGTTCATTTCCAAAACTCTGAACAATCCAAACTTCCGATTTTAAAACAAAAAGAAACGATTGTTTTTCAGCTTGATAAAAAACTCAATTCTAATGAAAAGAATAGAAAATATTATGTTGAGGTTCTTGATGTTTCAGACTTAAAACAAAAAGAACATTACCCATTTAAAACAGTTGTAAGCATTCCGAAAGATATTGAAGCTTTGGATTTTCAACATTATTACAAAGCTGAAGTTTACATTCATCAGCCGGAAGAAACTAAGAATGATTTTCAATTTGATTATAAAAAATATCTGACAAGACAAGATGTTTATTTTCAAGCTTACCTACCGAATGATATTTTCAAAACTGAAAAACCATCCATTTCATTTGAAGATAAAATCAAGCAAAAACGTTTGGATATTCTTAATCAAATCAATCATTCGTCATTATCTCCGAACATTCAGGAATTTCTCAAAGGAATTATTCTCGCTGACAGAACCGAGATGGATGGAGAAACGGTTAAAGATTTCAATCAAACTGGATTGGTGCATCTTCTGGCGATTTCCGGTTCACATATGATCATTATTTTCTGGATAACACTTTTGATTTTCAATCAAATTCTTCCAGTAAAATTTAGAAAAGTTTCCATTGTTCTGAGTATTCTTTTGATTTGGGCTTTCGCTATTTTCATCGATTATGGCAGTTCTGTGATGCGAAGTTGTCTGATGATTACGTGTTATTATATGATGATTTTGTTGCAAAGGAAATCAGACTTATTACATTCTTTAGCATTATCGGCTTTTATTCTTTTGATTTTTGATTCGAATCAATTGTTTGATGTGGGATTTCAGTTGAGTTACGTTGCCGTTTTGGGAATTTGGTGGCTGACGAATCCAATCAAAAAACTATTCAGAAAACCAAAATTCAGAATAGAAAAATTCTTTTACGAAATCTCAGCAATGACTTTCGCTGCGCAGATTGCGACGTTGCCTTTGGCGATTTATTATTTTCATCAGTTTTCATTTGTTTCAATCATTGCGAATCTTTTGATTATTCCTTTGTCAGAAATTATCATTGTTTCTTCTTTGTTGATTGTAGTTTTGATTATTTTTGAGTTCAATAACATTCCGTTTTTATATAAGGATTTTGATGTTTTCGTTCAATACATTTTAAAATTAATTCATTGGTTTTCCAGCTTCGAATCATTAATGAATAAAAATATTTCACTGAATGTTTTAGAATTAAGTATCTTACTGTTAGTAATTTATTTTCTAAAGTTTTTAATCAAAGATATTTTCAATCCGAGGAATCTGTTGAGGTTGGGATTTTGTCTTCTGGCATTTTTCATTGTCAGAATTTCATTTAATATTTATCAATATGAGAGAGAAGAAATGCTGGTTCATAGTTTTTACAAGGAAAAAATTGTGAGTGTGAAAGATAAAGACCAAGCTGTTTTTTGGATGAAACAGAATAAAAATGAAGACAAAATTCGTGACTTCGTCATCAATCCTTATTTGACCTCAAGATGCATTAAAGATTTTAAAATCAAATATGTTCCTGTGGATTCGGAAAGATTTGTTTATAATGGAAAACAATATGATTTGAAATGATTATAGTTTTTATAAATAAAGTTTTGCATTTTCCATAAGATTTATGTATTTTTAGAAAAAACAAAAAAACTATGATGGATTTCTTTGTTGGAATGAGCACCTTACAGCAATCTTTTTGGTGGGTCGCCATTATTGCGAGTCTTATTTTTCTCGTTCAACTTATTTTTACAATTATCGGAACCGATTTTACGGATGGTTTGCATGCCGACTTTGATGGAGACTTAGATGCGGTTCATGGGCCATTTCAATTATTCTCTTTCCGAAATTTGATCAATTTTCTGATGGGATTTGGTTGGACAGGTGTCGCTTTTTATAACAGTTTTCAAAACCAAACATTTCTTATTATTCTCGCTGCAATAGTAGGATGTCTGTTTGTTGTTATTTTCTTTATTGTTATAAAACAGATTCTGAAGCTAACGGAAGACAATACTTTCAATATTGACAAGTTGGTTGGAAAAACCGCAGAAGTTTATTTGAGAATTCCCGAGCAGAAGTTGGGTAAAGGGAAAGTTCAGGTTTCGCTCAATGGAACCAATCATGAACTATTGGCGGTCACCGAAACAGAAGAAATACCTTCCGGAAGTCTGGTAAAGATTATCCGCATCGAAGAAAAAATACTAATTGTTGAAAAAATTTAAAAATTCATAACTATGATTAATGGAACTTTTATTCTGATTTTGGTCGGGGTATTCGTATTATTTGTAACTTTTTTGGCGCTGATTTCGCGCTACAAACGTTGTCCGTCGGACAAGATTCTAGTCATCTACGGAAAAACCGGTGGTAGCTCTGCAAAGTGTATTCACGGTGGTGGAGCATTTGTCTGGCCTGTGATTCAGGATTTTGCTTACCTGGACTTGAAACCGATTTCTATCGAGGCTAATTTGACTAATGCCTTATCAAGACAAAACATTCGTGTGGATGTCCCTTGCCGATTTACGATTGCGATTTCTACCGAACCTGATTCTATGGGGAATGCCGCAGAAAGATTATTGGGATTGTCTCCGGAACAGATTCAGGAGTTGTCAAAAGATATTCTATTCGGCCAATTACGTTTGGTGATCGCGACAATGACGATTGAAGAGATCAACTCAGACAGAGATAAATTCCTTGATAATATTTCTAAAAACGTTGATACCGAATTAAAGAAAATCGGTTTGAAGCTTATTAACGTGAATGTTACCGATATCAGAGACGAATCCGGCTATATCGAAGCGCTTGGAAAAGAAGCCGCTGCGAAAGCGATTAACGAAGCGATTATTTCCGTAGCCGAGCAAACGAAAATCGGGGAAACAGGAAAGGCGATTGCAGACAGAGAAAAAGATACGCAGATTGCCGAAACGCAGAGGGACCGTGATGTGAAAATTGCGATTACTCAGAAAGACAGAGAAATCAGTATTGCAGCAGCCGGAAAAGATGAATCGATTGGTAAAGCTGAAGCTGAAAGAGATGCTCGTATTGCCACTTCCGAAGCCAACTCTTTAGCGGTAAAAGGAGAGAATGAGGCGAAAATCACGATTGCCAATTCAGATGCAGAAAGAAGGGAGAAAGAAGCCGAAGCTTTGAGAATTGCAACTGCTGCAGAGAAAGTTCAGGCTGCGAAAGCTTTGGAAGAGTCTTATGTGGCTGAACAAAAAGCGGAATCTGCCAGAGCAGAAAGAGAACGTTCCACACAACAAGCGAACATTGTGGTTCCTGCAGAAATCGCAAAACAAAAAGCCATCATCGATGCACAGGCTGAAGCTGAGAAAATCAGATTGCAGGCAAAGGGTGAAGCTGATGCGATTTTTGCCAAAATGGAAGCCGAAGCAAAAGGTTTATTTGAGATTTTGACCAAACAAGCTGAAGGTTATGACAAAGTGGTGCAGGCTGCCGGTGGAGATACCAACAGTGCATTCCAGTTATTATTAATTGAAAAACTTCCGGAATTGGTGAAAACTCAGGTGGAGGCCGTTAAAAATATTAAGATTGATAAAGTAACCGTTTGGGATAGTGGAAATAATCCTGATGGAAATACATCTACAGCCAACTTCGTTTCCGGAATGATGAAAACTGTTCCACCGTTGAATGATTTATTCAATATGGCAGGACTCGATCTGCCTTCTTATCTTAAAGGAAAAGATGACAAACAAATCGTTGAGGTAAAAGAAGTGAAAACAGAAACTCCTCCGAAAGGAGAAGATGGAGCAGGTCATTCTTAATTTTTTTAATTAATGAAAGGCGATTTATATATTGATGAAATTCAGATAGGAGAATTCTCCTTTTCCATTATTGATGAAAGTATGGGAGTTATTGGTGGAGATTTAATTAAAAATGATAACTATGTAAAGTACCAGCCTTACATTCAACAGCATTTTGAAGAAAAAGGAATTTCTAATATGGATAACTTTAATTTTA
>QFQW01000064.1 GCA_003248755.1 Chryseobacterium sp.
AATTAATAAAATATAATATTGTTAATGGTCTTATTTTCAAAAGGTTGTATATATATATTACTAGTAAAAAAAGCCATGTTTTGATTCTTAAATATGATATTTCTTATCTTGAAAAGAAAGAAATAAAGGATTTAAAATTCTCATTAAATAAAGTTATAAAAGCCAATAAAGAAGTTCGCCACGAAGATAATACAGTAACAGATTAATGGAAGAAAGTACACACCACGAAGAGAGCCTGAAAAAAGTTTCGGGGCTGTATAAAGATTGGTTTTTAGATTATGCGTCTTACGTAATTTTAGACAGGGCAATTCCTTCTATTTTTGATGGATTCAAGCCGGTTCAGCGTAGAATTATGCACTCTATGAGAGAACTGGAAGATGGTCGTTATAACAAAGTCGCCAATATTGTAGGTAATACGATGAAATATCATCCACATGGTGATGCTTCTATTACGGACGCCATGGTTCAGATCGGGCAGAAAGAATTACTGATTGACACTCAGGGAAACTGGGGAAATATCTATACTGGAGATTCTGCAGCTGCAGCAAGATACATTGAGGCCAGATTGACACCATTGGCCTTGGAAATTGTCTTTAATCCAAAAACTACACACTGGACAAAATCTTATGATGGCAGAAATAATGAACCGGTTGATCTTCCTGTGAAGTTTCCATTACTTTTGGCACAAGGTGTTGAAGGTATTGGTGTCGGGCTTTCTACCAAGATTATGCCTCACAATTTCAATGAGTTGATCAATGCTTCTATTCTTTATCTTAAAGGGAAAAAATTTGAAATATTTCCTGATTTTCTTACATCCGGAATGTTGGATGTTTCCAATTATAATGATGGTAGAAGAGGCGGGAAAATAAGAGCAAGAGCAAGAATCTCTCAAAAAGATAAACATACGCTCACAATTACAGAACTTCCTTTTTCGAAAAATACGAGCGATCTTATCGATAGTGTTTTAAAAGCCAACGAAAGAGGTAAAATTAAAATCAAAAAAATCGAGGACAATACATCGGATAATGTAGAGATCAATATTCATCTTCATCCGGATGTTTCGCCTGATAAGACCATTGATGCGCTTTATGCATTCACAGATTGTGAGGTTCCGATTTCACCAAATGCCTGTGTTATCGTTGGAGACAAACCAATGTTCCTGTCAGTTTCTGATATTCTAAAACATAATACAGACCACACGGTCTCTTTATTAAAAAAAGAATTGGAGATTGAGCTTCACGAGCTACAGGAAAGCTGGCATTTTTCCTCGTTGGAAAGAATCTTTATCGAGAACAGAATCTATCATGATATCGAAGAAGTGAAATCTTGGGAAGATGTCATAAAAACTATTGATGAGGGTTTGAAACCTCATACAAAACATCTTCTGAGAGCGGTTACAGAAGAAGATATTATAAAACTGACTGAAATCCGAATCAAGAGAATCTCACGTTTTGACCTAGATAAATTCAAAGAAAATATTCTAGCTTTGGAAGGTAAGATTGAGCAAGTGAAACACCATTTGGCAAATCTTATCACCTATGCAATAGATTATTACACCAATATCCAGAAAAAATACGGAAAAGGAAAAGAAAGGAGAACTGAGCTAAGGATTTTCGATACAATCGATGCTTCAAAAGTTGCAGTTGCTAATGAAAAATTCTATGTCAACAGGGAAGAAGGGTTCATTGGAACATCTCTCAAAAAAGACGAATATCTTTTCGATTGTTCTGATATTGATGACATCATCACGTTCCAAAAAGATGGAACAATGAAGGTGGTGAAAGTTGAAGCTAAAACTTTTATCGGGAAAAACATTGTTCACGTTGCAGTTTGGAAAAAGAACGATAAGCGAACGGTTTATAATTCAATTTATCGAGAAGGTCGGGAAGGTCCTTATTACATGAAACGCTTTTCTGTGACAGGTGTTACCAGAAATACGGATTACAAACTAGCTTCTGATAAGAAAGGCTCAGAAATGCTTTATTTTTCTGCTAATCCCAATGGTGAAGCGGAAGTGGTCTCTGTTTTGTTGAAGCCAAATGCAAGAGTCAGAAAGAACAAAATTGATATCGACTTTTCCGAATTGGCCATCAAAGGGCGAGATTCTAAAGGAAACCTAGTGACTAAATATGCGGTCAAGAAAGTTGACTTAAAAGAAGAAGGTGTATCAACTTTAGCCCCGAGAAAAATCTGGTTTGACGATTCTGTAAGACGTCTGAATGCTGATGGAAGAGGAACTCTGCTGGGAAGCTTCAAAGGAGATGATAAGATTTTAACCATCAATTCCCAGGGTGAGGCCAAATTGGTTTCCTTTGACTTGATGAACCGTTTTGATGATGATTATTTAATTCTCGAAAAATGGAGACCGGCGCAACCGATTACCTGTATATATTTTGATGGTGAAAAGGACAAGTATTTTGTAAAGCGTTTTCTTTTAGAAGCCACTCCAAATGTTCAGTCTTTCTTTGCGAACGAAAATCCGAAATCTTTCATCGAGTTTGTGACAACAGAAGCTGGAGCTATCGCAGAATTGGTTTTTCCAAAAATCAAAGACAAACAAAAGGATTCGGAAACAGTTGATTTGGACGAATTTATCACAGTGAAAGGAATAAAAGCTATTGGAAATCAATTAACAAAAGACAAAGTCAAAACTATCAATATAACTATTCCCGAACCGCCGGAAGTTATAGAAGAGGAACCTGAAATAGAAGAAAAACAGGATTCTGATTTGGATGACGAAGGCGGAACTATTGGAAGTCTTTTTGAAGAAGAGGAAAATTAAAAAACACAATTAATTTATTAAAATGAACATCGTTTTATTAATCATAATCGTCATTACTTGCGTAATTAGTTACATAGGATTTCAACAACCGGAATTTTTCCAGAAATATAAATTCGAAGTTGGAAGTATCCAAAGAAGAAAAGAATACATAAGATTACTTTCTGCCGGATTTCTCCATGGGGATTGGCTGCACTTGATTCTTAATATGTATGTTTTATATGCATTTGGTCCTTTTGTAATACAGGTTTTTGGAGTTGTTAGTTTTTTGATTATATATTTAGGTTCTATTCTTTTAGGTAATTTATTCTGCTTATATCATTATAGGAATGTGCCTTTTTATTCAGCAATTGGTGCAAGTGGAGGTGTGTCCGGACTTATCTTTGCCGCGGTTATATTAGATCCTGTCAATATAAAACTAGGTATTCTTTTTATTCCGGTTGCCATTCCGGGCTTTATCTTCGGAGCGTTATATTTTGGATATTCCGTATATATGATGCTGAATCCTAGAATGAATGATAATATAGGACATGCCGCACATTTGGGCGGGGCGTTTTTTGGATTGGTCTATGGCGTTGCTATATTTCCGGAGCTGGCGATGCAAAATGCACTTTACATTGGGATTATGGCTTTGCCACTCATATATTTGGCATACGAGATTTTCATTAAAAAGAAAATAGGTTAATAAAAAACTGTTCAGCATCCATGAACAGTTTTCAATTTCTATTTTCTTTTTAATGAAATTCCGAGGTTAAAGTAATTTCTCTGTTTTCTAACAATGGAACAATCTGCTTTATCACAATGTCTTGGAAATGTTTGGATTGTCTATGCTCTTCTATGCTCTCTTCATTAGAGTAAGCCTCTAATAAAAGTAGTGTATTAGTGTTAGATTTATCCTGAAATATTTTATAAGTCAAATTTCCTTTTTCATTTGAGCTTTTTTCAATGAGTTCCGGAAGCAGATTCAAAACGGTCTGGCGGCTGTCACTTTTGATCTGCCATTTCACAAATACATATATTGGTTTATCCATGATTTATAAATTTGTAAAATAGCATTGCGCTACGATGGTAGGCAATGCTAATGAGTTATAGAAAATTAATCGTTAAGCAGTGCTACTATTTTTTCGCCAACGCCTTTGGCAGAAGCGGGATTTTGCCCGGTAACGATAGTTCCGTCTGCAATACTATTTGCTGACCATGGTTCTGCCTCGTGAAATATTGCTCCTTGCTCAGTAAGTGCAGTTTGCAGATCAAAAGGAACATCTTCTTTGGCATAATTGTCTTCTTCTTTGGTAGTGAATGATGCAATGTTTTTACCATTTACCAAATAAGTTCCGTTGCTCAATTTTACATTTAGAAGAGAAACAGGACCATGACAAACAGCTCCAACAATGGCTCCATGTTCGTAGGTTTCAGCAATTACTTTTTTCAATAACGGGTTTTCCGGCATATCAACCATAGGAGCCAGTCCTCCGGGAACAAAAATGGCATCGTAAACAGATGTATTCACATCATTCAGTTTTACAGCTTTTTGCATATTGGCCCAACCATCTCCGGTAAGAAATTTCAAATTGTCCGGGTCATCTGCAAGGTTAAGTGCATCTAGATAAGGTGTGTCACCAGACAGGGAAGCAAAATCAATTTGAAAACCCGCTTTTTCAAATTCTGCATATGGATGTGCAACCTCAGGTAAAAAAGTACCCGTTCTTCTGTTGTTTGGACCAATCGTATTGGCATTTGAAACGATAATCAAAATTCTTTTTTCCATGACTTAAAATTTTAATTGTTGTTGATGTTAAAATTATAAGACAAAGATATGTCCGTATATTGCCCGCAAGGAAGGACTGAAATCACAAAGAACGTGTGACCCAGATCACGCGTCCTGATATTTTATTTTGAATAAAGTCTGCTCAGGGTTTCCCGACTGACCCCAAGATATTCTGCAATCAGCTTTTTGGGGATTCTTTGCATAAGATCGGGATACAATTTTGAGAACTCTTCATACCGTTGCTGAGGATTGCCGGAAAGTAAAAGTCTGATTCTTTGTTGTAAAGCAATATATCCGTTTGTCAGCTTGACCCTGTAGAAATGTTCCATCTTATGAAATTCCGAGGATAATTTTTCTCTTGTTTCAAGTGTAGAATATAAAACTTCTCCGGCTTCAATACATTCTATAAAAACACTTGCTTTCTTATTTTGAAAAAAAGCGGGATAATCCGACATCCACCAATTTTCTTTTGCAAACTGTAATATGAATTCCTTGCCCTGCTCATCCAGATAGAAAACTTTGAATATGCCGGATAAAACGAGAAATTCATATTTCACATCATCATCTTCATGAATAAGGAATTGATTTTTCAGGATTCTTTTTGACGTGAAAAATGTTTGGATATGTTCAAATTCCTCGTCCGTAACCAGAGTGATTTATTCTATGTGTTTACGCAATCTATCCATTTGTGAAGAAATATTTATATCAAATATAGATGAAATTACGATGTTAGTAATATAAGGAATAACTATTTTAGTAATTGGATTGAGGATATTTTCTCGCAAAAATCATTCGGTCATTTCCAGAGATATCTTTTAAAAGTTCATTTTCTGAAAAATTTTGAAACAAATCCAAAGTCTCTTTTCCCAATCTCTGGTTGATTTCCAGGAAAATCATTCCGTTTTCAGAAAGTTGATTGAGAGAATCCTCGGCAATTTTTCTATAGAAAATCAAAGCATCAGAAGTAGGAGAGAAGAGTGCCAAATTCGGTTCGAAACCTTTCACAGACTCTTCAATTTCAATATTTTCTTCTATTCCGATGTAAGGCGGGTTACTGATGATGATATCATAAATATCATCAAGCTTCTCAGTCAGATAATCTTTTTGAATGAAGTTGATTTCAGTTTTATGAAATTCTGAATTTTTCCTTGCAATTTTCAAAGCATCTTCAGAAATATCAATAGCACTAATTTGAGCTTCCGGAAAATATTTTTTCAAAACAATCGGAATAATACCGCTTCCGGTTCCAATGTCAAGGATTTTGAAAATTGGTGTTGTCATTCCGACGAACGAGGAATCTTTTAAAGATTCTTCATTCCGTTTCGCTTCATTCAGAATGGCAAAATATTCTTTAATTTTTCCAATTGCTATTTCTAGAAGTTCTTCCGTTTCTGGCCTTGGAATCAAAACGTGCTCATTGACGAAGAATTTCATTCCGTAGAATTCGGTTTCTCCAAGGATTTGCTGAAATGGTTTTCCTGTCTTTAATTCCAAAATGGTATCTGCAAACTTTTTTAAATCAGATTCGGATAGATTTTTATCGAGGTTTTGTCTTAACTCAATTTTATTCAGTTCTAAAAATGATTCACAAAAAATAGAGAATAATTCCTCAATCTCGGATTTGGAATAGAGTTCAGGAAGTTCCGTTTGAAAAATAGTTTTGACTTCGGAAAGCTTCATAGTTACCTTGTAAAAACCAAATTAGTTTCGGTCGAAAGTTTCTCGTCCAAAAGATAGTTCTCGTAATTAAAAGCTTTTAACTCATCCAAAGTCTGAATTTGATTTTCAGCACAAAAACGAAGCATCAAACCTCTTGCGTGTTTAGTATAGACAACAATCGTTTTTAGTTTTCCGTCAGGTTGGATTTGTCTGAAATCAAAATCAATCACTTGACCTTTCAGTTTTTTACGATTGATGACTTTTACATATTCATTACTCGCAAGATTAATGACCAATTCTCCTTTTTTAAGTTCAGAATTCAATTGTTCCGTCACTTTATCTGTCCAGAATTCATAAATATTTTTGTAAGAATCGAATTGAAAAGGCCTTCCCATTTCCAATCGATATAACATTATTTTATCAGAAGGCTTCAGAAGTCCGTACAGTCCGGATAAGATTCTATAATTTTTCTGAAGGTAGTCAACCGCGTTTTTATCCAAAGTTGGCGCATCCAAACCTCTGTAAACTTCTCCTGTGAAAGCAAACATTGCTGGTGCTGAGTTTTTGGCGGTTGGTTTCGAAGTCCATTTTTGGTTTCTTTCCCAGTTTTCGTCTGCCAGTTTTGGAGAAATTTCCATCAGTTCTGCTAAAAATTTGGGAGATTTTTCTTTTAAGAATGATTGAATGAATTCAGAATCCTTTACGAATTTCGGAGTTGTACTTTTCAGGAACTCTGTAGAGTTTTCTACATTCATCAATTTGGCAGGTGATGTTATGAATTTCATTTTTATTGTCAGTTGATATTTTGTCAGTCTGATGTTCTCGGAGACTTAATTAAAAAACTTTGTTTCTCTTTCCTTTTTTGGCTTCGTCGAATCTATGATTTCTTGATTCTTTTTATAAAATTCCTTTCCCTTGTCTAATGATTTCCGGTTCTCCGGAAGTTAAATCTACAATTGTTGAAGCCACGTTGTCTCCGTAACCAGAATCGATAACGATATCAACCAACTTGTCATATTTCTCAGCAATCAGTTCAGGGTCCGTAGAATATTCCAAAATCTCATCATCATCATGAATGGAAGTAGAAACAATCGGATGCCCCAATTTTTCAACAATCATTTGCGGAACAATGTGATCTGGAACCCTGATACCAACTGTTTTATGTCCTTTGTAAGCGGTTGGGAGATTCCTGTTTGCTTCCAGGATGAATGTAAATGCTCCGGGTAAATGCGTTTTAAGGAAACGGAAAATAGATGTTTCTATCGGTTTTGTGAATTCTGAAAGATGACTCAGGTCGTTACAAATGATTGAGAATTTTTGTTTATCAATCTTGATTCCTTTTATCTGAGCAAGTCTTTCCATTGCTTTGTGATTGTAGATATCACAGCCAAGCGTATAAATCGTATCCGAAGGGTAAATAATAACGCCACCGTTTTGAAGGACTTTTACGGCTTCGTCTATTAAATTTTCTTGCGGATTTTGCGGGTATATTTTTAAGATTTTTGCCATAATCAAAGGTACAAATTTATTTAAAGAATTTTTATTACGAATTAAAAACCCTTTCATAGTTTCAAACTATGAAAGGGTTCAATAAAAAAAGAATCAAAAAATTGATTCTCTTAATTTGGTTGCGAGGACACGACTCGAACGTGCGTCCGCCTTTGGCGGATATGAGCCTTCCATTTATTTAATCAAAGACTTAATAAAGAGTCTTCCTTGTCCAGTTTTCAAGAATTTTTCTCTTTTAATCGCTTCTATCTTTTCAGAGAAAAATTCTATATGGATTACAGTCCAAGGTCTAAACTTGATTGTATAACCTTTTGTTCCCAATTCATTGTGAGATTTAAATCTTTCCAAGAGGTTTGATGTAAAGCCAGTATAGGTTTTGTCGAATTTCTCTGAATATAAAATGTAAACAACAAATTCTTTCATGAATAAAAAAAGAGAACCACATTTGTGATTCTCTTTGTTGGTTGCGAGGACACGACTCGAACGTGCGACCTCCGGGTTATGAGCCCGACGAGCTACCTACTGCTCTACCTCGCGATATTGTTCTGCAAATATACGGCAATTTCTTTACAAGTCAAGTATAATCGTAATTATTTTAAAAATAAATCTGAATTGTTAAATTTTAATATTATAAATCAGGCAATTAAAAGTTTTAACTTCTTTTAACTATAAAAATAGTTGTACGAATAAAAATTAATCCTACATTTGTATTACTAAGTTTTTAGTGATATAAGATTGATTGTTTTTAAAGTTAAAGAAAATGAATAAGTTAACCAAGGCAGAAGAACAGGTAATGCAGTACCTTTGGCAGATAGAGAAAGGATTCTTAAAAGATGTTTTAGAATTGTTTCCTGAACCGAAACCGCATACCAACACGATTTCCACGATTCTTAAAATCTTGATGGAAAAAGGATTTGTGAATTACAAAACTTTTGGAAGACAACACGAATATTTTCCTTTGGTAAGTAAAGAAAATTACAGCGGAAAGTCTATCAGAAGCTTGGTTAAGAATTATTTCGAGGGCTCTTATACCAATGCTGTTTCGTTTTTGGTAGAAGAAAACGAAATCAGTGTGAAAGATTTGGAACTTTTGTTAAACGAACTTAAAAACAAGGAATAATGGAACCAATTTTACTTTATTTTGGAAAGATGATTCTCTGCTCAGCAGTGATGTTTGCTTATTATCTATTGTTTTTAAAGGATAAGACTTTTCATCATTACAATAGATTTTATCTTTTGTCTTCTGTTGTTGTAAGCCTTGTTCTGCCTCTGATAAAAGTTTCTTATTTTACGATAGAAACAAACAAGAATCTGTATCTGCTGTTGAGTGGATTCAATCAAAACCAATCTCAAACTACAAACTATGATATCATTATTTATTCAGTTTTTTATACAATTATTGGAGTGGTTTCAGTCGCTCTTCTAATTAGATTAATACTAGGAATTTTAAAAATCAGTTCGATAAAAAAACAGTTTCCGAATGAAACTATTGAGGGAATCCGTTTTTATCAGACTAATCTTAACAATGCACCGTTTTCATTCTTCAGAAACCTGTTTTGGAAAAAATCAATAGAGATTAATTCTCCTGTCGGACAGCAGATTTTGAAGCACGAGATGGTTCATATAGAACAAAAACACAGCTGGGACAAACTCCTGATGCAAATTTCCAAATCTGCTTTCTGGTTCAATCCCGTGTTTTACTTTATCAACAAAGAAATCAATCTTATTCACGAATACTTGGCGGACAAGAAAGCGGTAAAAAAATCCGATACCAGAGCATTTGCGCAGATGCTTCTCGAGAGTCATTTCTCGGGGTCGGTAATTCCTGCTACGAGTCCTTTTTTATCCTCTAACCTAAAAAAAAGACTTACAATGCTTACAAAAAACCAAACCAAGTACAGCTACGCACGCAAACTTTTTGCGTTACCGATTTTATTCTGTATGGTGTTCGCTTATATGGTGAATGCAAAAAACAAAGAAATCAAAGAAACGAACAAAGCAATTGAAATTGCTGTAAACGAACTGAAAAATGACACGATAAAACCCAAAGCATCTGAGTTCGACAGTTTATCTATGAGTCATCAAAAACAAACACAATTATATTCTGAAGCTTTGAAAGAAGACCATTTGAAGATGTCTGCACTCAGTACAAAAATGGCTGAAAAAAGCAAAGCATTATCGGCTCTTAAAAAAGCTAAAAAAGAAGATTCATCAGAGTATAAAGCTTTAGAAAATGATTTGGAAAATCTATCAAGTCAAATGCAATCTATTGTAGATTCTGACAATTATCAGAAAAATCTTAAGGGATTAGAAAAACATTCTGAAGCGATGGCTAAAATGTATGATTCTCCTGAATTCAAAAAGAGAATAGCTGATGCGGAAAAAGCAGGTAGGGATGCTGAAACAATGGTTAATTCTCCAGAGTTCAAAAAGAGAATTGCTGATGCACAAAAGCAGGCAAAATTCGCTGAACGAATGATGAAATCTCCGAAGTTTCAAAAAGATTTGAAGAATGTACAAGAGCAAGCTGAGAAATTGCAAATTAAAATCAATTCTCCTGATTTCCAGAAAATGATTCAGGATGCACAGAAAAGAGCTCAGGATTCGGCTGAAAAATATGGAAAAACCTATACTGAAGAAGAATTCCAGAAAATGATAAAAGACCAATATGGAAAAAATGCTTTTACTGATGGAACTGTAGCGTTTGGTTTCGATTTAAGTGATTTTCCGGAAGTCAAGGATTTGACAACTAATTTCAATTTTAAGTATTCTGATGATAATTTCTTTAATGAAGCTAAATCCAAATTATCTCCAAAAGAATTGAAAAAAATGGAGAAGAGAAGAAAACAACTTCAGGAAAAACAGAAAGAACTGATGGAAGAGCAAAAGAAACTTCAGGAAAAACAACGCGAATTAAACAAAGAGATGCGTCAGAATAATCCTTGGACAATTAGTTTTAATTCTATTTCAGATTCTCCGAAAGCATTGGTTTATAATAAAAACATTCCTTCACCACTGAAAATCAATAAGTCAAGCCAAGTTCTTGTTTTTGATAAAGCTACAGATTCTCCAGCTATTAATTATTATCTGAATGGTCAGGAAATTTCTCCTGAGGATTTTAAAAATATCAGTTCAAAAGATATTAAAATAATAGATGTTGTAAAAGATAATAAGATTAGCACTATAAAAATTATTACCAAATAATAAATATATTCATAACACTTTAGCCGGTTCGCCGGCTTTTTTATTACTTAGAATATGAAAAAACTACTTTTACTTTTTATGTTTTTTGGCATTTTAACAATTGCTCAAAACAAACGTTTTATTTATGAATACAAGTTCATTTCAGATTCAACCAATTTGGACGATATCAAAACGGAGATGATGTTTCTGGATACTACAAAAGACGGTTCCAAATATTATAGCTACACGGTTTTTAATTCAGATTCTTTGATGAAAGCAGACTTGGAACAGCAACTGAAGGCTACGGGTTCTATTAATGTAAAATCGGATATGCGAAAAGGGAATGTGAGATATTCTGTAACCAAGACTTATCCGGATTATAAAACGAATCTTCACAGAAAATTGGGAATGGATGCATATAATATTTCTGAAGACAGAAAAATCAATTGGAAAATCTCATCAGAAAAAGAAAAAATCGGAGAATGGAATACTCAAAAAGCTGAAGCTGATTTTGCAGGCAGGCATTGGATAGCTTGGTTTTCTACAGACATTCCGATTCAAGACGGACCTTACAAATTCTACGGTTTACCAGGGTTAATTGTCAAAATTGAAGACAAAACAGGTTCTCACAAATTAGAACTTAAGGGAATTAAAAATATTGTTGGCGACATGGATATCAATATTTGGGAGGCAAAGGAAATCGCTGTCAATTCCAAACAATTCCAGAAAGTTTTGAAAGAATATGAAAATGACCCGACAAAAGGAATCAAACAAATTCAGATGGGTGGAACTTCTATCATATTAACGGGAAAAGACGGAACTTCTACAAAAATTGCAAAAGAACAGGAAGAGCGTTTGAAAAATCAAATCAAAAAAGATAATAACAGAATAGAATTGGATATCGTAAAATAAAATTCAAAACTGAAAACTAAAACTATGAAACCACTATTTTTATTAAGTTTTTTTCTAATTTCAATTTCAATATCCTCTCAAAGTCAAAGGTTTTACTATGATTATCAATTCCAAACGGATTCTACCGATTTGGAAACTAAAAGGTCAGAATTAATGGTTCTGGATGTTGATAAAAAAGGCTCCAAATATTATAGCGAATATGTTTTCCAGAACGATTCTATTATGGATGCCCAGTTCAAAAAGAATATGGCGGCTCATAGTGATGATCCTATTCAGATGTCTGGAAAACAGGGTGTTGTTGCTTATAAAGTTTTGAAGTCTTATCCTGATTTTAAAATTAATCATATTGTAACTTTGAATATGACTCTTTATAATGCTAGCCAGCAAGTAAAAATCGATTGGAAAATTTTACCGGATAAAGAAAAAGTAGGAGAGTGGAATGCTCAAAAAGCAGAAGCTAATTTTGCAGGGAGAAAATGGATTGCTTGGTTTTCTACAGAAATTCCGATTCAGGAAGGACCTTACAAGTTTTATGGATTGCCCGGTCTTATTGTGAAAATTGAAGATAAAGCAGGTTTTCATAAGATAGAATTGAAAGGAATTAAAAATAATACTCTTGAAAGAGATATCCTTGTTTCTGAATTTGAAAAACCAATTGCCATAGATTATAAAAAGTATCGGACGGTTTATGAAAATTATAGGAAAGACCCGATGGCGAATTTGAAAAAGAAAGTACAAGAAGGTCAGTTTTATGTGACTGATGATGCTGGAAATAGGCTGGATAATGCAGATTATATGAGGTCTAAGGAAAAAATGATGATGGAAAGAATGAAGAAAAATAATAACATTCTGGAACTTGATTTGATAAAATAAAAAATGCCACTGAAAAAGTGGCATTTTTTTATGTTTAAATAAAAATTATTTCTTCTTCAATTCATCACGGATTTCTGCTAATAATACATCTGTAGAAGATGGTCCAGCAGGAGCTTCCTCTGGTTTTTTATTAAACTTATTGGCAACTTTAATAAGCCAGAACAAAACAAAAGCTATGACCAAGAAACTAATAACAGAAGACAGAAAATTTCCGTAGGTCACACCATTCCAAGCAAGTTCTTTGATATTTTCCGCACCAGCAGCTTTTAAGGCAGGTGTTAGTAGAAGTGGTGTAATAACATCATCCACAAGAGATTTTACAATTGCGCCAAATGCAGCTCCGATGATAACACCGACTGCTAAATCTACTACATTACCTTTGAAAGCAAATTCTTTAAATTCTTTTACAAATCCCATAGTTGTATTTTTTATAGTTACTTAACAAAAGTATAATTTTTTTGTTTAAAAGCCTTTATTTTTTAATTTTTCGTAAAAATTTTATTGATTAAATTTGATTAGAAATTGTAATTATAAAATGAAAATTTTATCAGCTTCCCAAATCAAATCTTGTGATATTGCCACAATACAAAAAGGTATATCTTCTATTGATCTCATGGAAAGAGCATCAAGGTCCTGTGTGGGTTGGATCGAAGAAAATTTTAGAACAGCCAATGGATTTAAGATTTTTTGTGGTATTGGAAATAATGGCGGAGATGGTTTTGCAATTGCAAGGATGCTTTATGAAAAAGGCTTTGATGTGGAGGTTTTTATGGATAAAGGTAATTTGAAATTCTCTTCCGATACAGAAATTAATTTTAATAGAATAAAACAAATCAGTGGAATTATTATTAAAGATTTCTCTGAATTTGATAACTATAATAATTCTGTAATAGTTGATGCATTATTTGGTTATGGATTGAATCGGGCATTGTCTGATGATTTTAAAAACTTAATTAAAACACTGAATGAAATCCAGATTCCGAAAATTTCTATTGATATTCCAACGGGGTTATATACGGACAAGATAATTGAAAAGAGTTCAGTCGTTTTCAAAGCAGATTTTACGTTGACTTTTCAGTTTTATAAAAGAAGTTTCCTCCATTCAGAAACTGGAAAATTTTGTGGAAGGATAATAGTCCTGAATATTGGGCTTGATGAGGACTTTATCAATGAAGCAAAGACTGATTATTTTGTAATTGATGAAACTTTAATTAAGAATATTTATAAACATCGGGAAGAGTTTAGTCATAAAGGCACTTACGGGAAAAGTATTTTGGTTGGTGGAAGTTATGGTAAGATCGGGGCGGTTTTGATGTCGACTCTTTCAGCACTCAGAACAGGCAGCGGATTGACTTTTACTATTGCCCCAAAATGTGGAAACGTGATTCTTCAGTCTCAAATTCCCGAAGCTATGGTCATAGATTCCGGCGAAAATTACATTAATAAAATAGAAATTCAAGATAAAGCGATTTATGGAATCGGACCAGGTTTGGGAAAAGAAATCGAAACAAAAAAAGCTTTATTGGAATTTTTGAAAAATTACGAAAATCCAATTGTTCTTGATGCGGATGCATTGAATATTTTAGCTGAAACTGAAAAATTAAATTTGATACCAAAAAACTCGGTCATCACACCACATCCTTTGGAATTCGAAAGGCTTTTTGGAAAAACTGATAACTCTTTTGAAAGATTGGAATTAGCAAAACAAAAAGCAAAAGAATTGCAGATTTTTATTGTTTTAAAAGATCATCATACTGCTGTAATTACACCAAGTCAAAAGGTTTTCTATAATATCACAGGTAATTCCGGAATGGCAAAAGGTGGAAGTGGTGATGTTTTGACAGGAATCTTAACATCATTGATTTCTCAAAAATATGAAATAGAAAGCGCTTGCATTTTTGGAATCTGGCTTCATGGTAAAGCGGGTGATTTTGCAGCTAAGGAAGTCTCAAAGGAAGCAATGTTACCCACTGATCTTATTAGTAAACTTGGGGGGACTTTCAAATATTTGAATTAATTCATTTTGGATTTCAACATATACAAAACACCAACTTCTGTTTCGGATAGATTTTCAGTTTTTTTCAAAAGTTTTTTAATTTCTTTTTGAAAATAATGAATTGTTTGCCCATTTTTGTAATGTTCAAAAATCCTAGGATCAATATAAGAATCTCT
This sequence comes from Chryseobacterium sp., assembly GCA_003248755.1. GTDB lineage: Bacteria > Bacteroidota > Bacteroidia > Flavobacteriales > Weeksellaceae > Epilithonimonas. The sequence goes on from QFQW01000064.1 coordinate 14,856, forward strand.
GGCAACTGCGGGAGTATTTCCTAATTTTTCAGAAACGGCAACTATTGCATTTCGGATTCTTTTTTTCATTTCTTGTTGCTGTTGTTTTTCACAAATTCCGAGTTTATCTAGGATTGCCGCCGCAATCATTGTTCCTGCCCAAGTCCGGAAATCTTTAGCAGAAAATTCTTCTCCCATTATTTCCTTGATGTATTGATTCAAATCTTGACTCTCAACCATAATTAATTCCTCATCTTCATCATAATATTTAAAAAGTCTGTAACCAGGTAATTCTTCTAATTCGGCAATAACTTTTGATAGCTTTGAATTGATAACGTGTTTTTCCTGATACTTTCCTGATTTTCCTTTGTAAGAAAAAATCATTTCGTCACCTTCAATTGTGAGGTGTTTTTTGCGGATTGTTGTTAATCCATAACTTTTATTCTGCTGTGTGTATTTTGGACTTCCAGGTCGGAAATAAGCTGAATCTAGAAGTCTTACCATAGCAGCCATTATTTTTTCTCGTGACATTTTTTTCTTGCGGAGATGTTGCCCTGTGACGCGGCGCATATGTTCGAGATTTTCTGCAAAATGCAGGATCCTGTCAAATTTATCAGCATCTTTTCTAGCCCGGAATTTTGGATTGTAGATATATTGCTTTCTGCCTTTTTGATCACGGCCGACTGCTAATATCTTTGCCCTTTTATTCGTTGTGATTTCTACATCTGTCCAGGCGGGTGGGATCACAAGGGACCTTATGTATTCTATTTTTTCTTTGTCTTTGAGTTTCTCATTATTTTGATTGATGTAGAAAACATTTTTTCCCGAAGTTTGACGTAATAGTTTCATAATTCCTGATTTGATATGTTTCTCTTAACAAGAAAAATGCCGATTCTGACATTTCAAGGATACTGAATTAATTGAGCTCTTTTGGCTTGTTTTATGATTTTATTAACAGAGACTAAAGCCTATTATTAAACGAAATTTTCTATTTTAGCAAAAAATTTTTTGATGCCAAAGACCGTTGACGATTTTAATAAAAGCAGACTTAGATCCAGCAATATTACTGTAGTTATCAGTATTTCTCTGGTTTTGTTCCTTGTAGGATTATTCGGGTTGATTTTGATTAATGCTCAAAAATATTCTGATTATATCAAGGAGCAATTGGTTGTAGAAGCTTATTTTGATGAGTATCTTGATCCTCGTGATTCTGCTAAAACGCTGAAATTCCAAGAAGAGACTTTTGCAAAAATCAAACAGCAGAATTATGTAAAACAAGCCAAATATATTTCCAAACAGCAAGCTTCTGTTTTAGCAAAAAAACAGTTGGGAATCGATTCTGATGCATTGTTTGAGGAAGATATTTTTCCGGCTTCTGTTGAGGTAACTTTGAAGCCGGAGTTTGTAGATCCAGCAAAAATTGATGGTGTTGTAGCACAGTTGAAAGCTATTGATGGTATAAAAGACGTTGCAAATGATAACAAATTAACCATCGATGTTTATAATAATTTGAATAGAATCCTGACGTGGATTTTGGCATTTTCAATTTTATTCTTGATTGTAGCTATTGTTTTGATTAACAATTCAATTAGATTAAAAATATTCTCAAAAAGATTCATTATCAAAACAATGCAGTTGGTAGGGGCAAAAAGAAGGTTTATTCTAATGCCGTTTATCAAAGAAGCTTTGGTTTTGGGATTGATTGGTGCTTTTATCGGACTTTTGGCTTTAGGCGGAATTTGGTATTATTTTACCAATCAAATTGGAACTCCTTTCGTACAAGACACAAACCAATATGTTGTTTTGGTATTAATAGTTTTATTTATAGGTGTCTTTATTACAATCGCAAGTACTATCTTTGCAACTTGGAGATTCTTGCGAAGTAACGTAGATGATTTATATTACTCTTAAAAATGGCAAAAAAAACAAAAAATAAATATTCTGCAGACCAGTTCGGAACATCTGAAAATGTTGAGAAAAAGACATTCTATTTCAGAAACAAAAATTTCAAATTAATGTTAATGGGTTTGGGATTGATTCTGTTAGGATTTGTTTTGATGATGGGTGCGGATGCAAATACAACTCCGGAAGGGAAATTTGATCCGAATTATTGGAACGAGGATATTTTCTCTTTTAGAAGAATTAGATTAGCACCATTATTGGTTATTGCAGGTTTTATAGTTCAGGTGGTTGCAATTCTGAAAAGAAACAAAGATTAATCTTAATTTTAAGTAAAATAACAGCTTTGTCTTGATTCTTCGAGGCAAAGTTTTTTATTAGTAAAATAAACAAACTATGGATTTGATAAAAGCAATCATCATTGCGATTATAGAAGGGCTTACGGAATATTTGCCAATTTCTTCAACGGCACATATGGGTTTTGCGGCAAACCTTATGGGATTGGAGGAGACCGAATTTTTGAAGATGTTTCAGGTTTCAATTCAGTTTGGAGCAATACTCTCTGTGGTTGTAGCTTATTGGAAAAAGTTCTTTGATTTCAGTAATCTTCAGTTTTATTACAAATTAGCTTTTGCTGTTTTACCGGCTTTGATTATTGGTTTTTTCTTAGATGATCTTATCGAATCGGTTCTTGGAAATCAAATAGCAATTTCATCGGTTTTGGTTTTAGGCGGCGTTGTTTTATTATTTGCAGATAACTGGTTCAAAAACCCGATTGTTCACGATGAGAAAGAAATCACTATCAAAAAAGCAGTAACTATTGGCTTTTGGCAATGTCTGGCAATGATGCCCGGGACGAGTAGAAGTGCAGCTTCCATCATTGGAGGAATGACGCAAGGCTTATCCAGAAAAGCTGCTGCAGAATTCTCTTTTTTCTTGGCAGTTCCTACAATGTTGGCAGTGACGGTTTATTCGGTTTTTGTAAAGACTTGGGGAAAAGAAACTCCGAATCCAATGAAAGGTTATGAAATGATTTTGCAATCCCAAGACCATATTTTGATTTTCATAATTGGAAATATTGTTGCTTTTGTTGTAGCTTGGATTGCTATCAAATCGTTCATCGCTTTGCTTAACAAGTATGGTTTCCGACCATGGGGCTGGTATCGTATTTTTGTAGGTATAGCTTTATTGATCTATTTTTATTGGTTCAAATAAAAAAATATTCGAGCTACATAAAATATTACGTTTTAAAATTACAGAAAAAAGCCTCCATAACTCCCAAACTTTCTAACCCAAAAAGTGACAGCAGAAGAATTACAATCCGGACATATATTTCTATTGGACAAACCTTTGGATTGGACCAGTTTTCAGGCTGTCAATAAACTGAAATTTAAACTAAAGAGAGAGTTCAAAGAATTGCCTAAAAAATTCAAAATTGGTCACGCCGGAACTTTGGATCCCAGAGCAACCGGACTTTTGATTGTTTGCACAGGAAAATTCACAAAGAAGATTCCGGAGATTCAGGATGCGCCAAAGGAGTATTGGACGGAAATTAAAATTGGTGTCCAAACCGAATCCTACGATACAGAAAAACCAGAAATCTTACATCAAGATTTTTCCCATATTACGGAAGAGCAGATTCGTTTGGCTTTAGAAAAATTCATAGGAGAGATCGATCAAAAACCACCAGTTTTCTCAGCTATCAAAATCGATGGGAACAGAGCTTACGATTTAGCCAGAAAAGGCGAAGAAATTGAAATGAAATCAAGAAAGACTACTATTCATTATATTAATGATATTAAAATTGACTTGCCTTTAATTTCTTTCACTGTTGGTTGCAGCAAAGGAACTTACATCAGAAGTCTGGCTCACGACATTGGACAAGAATTGGAAGTTGGCGCATATCTTACGCAACTTAGAAGAACTAAAATTGGAAATTATTCTGTGAATGATTCTAAATCGGAATATCTTGAAAATGACTTTCGATTTTCGGAATAATAATATGATTAAGAAACTATTATTTTTTAGTAGCGTTATATTTTCTATGTTGATTTTTGCCCAATCATCATCTGAAAGTAAAACAATGGGATTTTATATTAGTCCGAGTGTTCAGGTTGGATATAATCTGGGAAACTCGATTAAAGATAAACAGAATCAAGATTCTCCATATTATCAGCAATATATAAGACCCAATCTTCCCAATGATTTTACTTATGGAATTGGAATTGTAGGAGGTTATCAGTTATTGTCTTTTTTCGCTTTAGGAACAGGACTTAAATATAATTATATCGCTGACAGCCTGCATCTTTTGAGTTGGACTATACAGCCAAAATTTTTTTTAGGAAAAGATAACGGATGGAAAGGAATTATTGAACTGGAATATGGAAGTCAAATTAATAAAGCTAATGTAGAAAATTCTAAACATTATGGATTGAAAATTGGTTTCCAAGACTCTTTTTCGAAAAGGCTTAATCAAGAGTTTGCATTGTTTTTTCAGTCTCATGATTTTACTTTTTCTAATGCGGCTTTTGTTGGTTTTTCTATAAGCGCTACCATATTTAGTAACAAAAATTATACAGTTTACGGAAAGGATTAATGGAAAAAATAAGAATCAATAAATATTTGTCGGAAGTCGGTTTCTGCTCCAGAAGAGCGGCGGATAAACTTTTGGAAGAGGGTAGAATTACCATTAATGGAAAAGTTCCGGAATTGGGAACCAAAGTTTCTGATGAGGATGAGATTTTGGTAGATGGAAAATCAATAAAAAAAGTAGAAGAGGAGTTTGTTTACATCGCTTTCAACAAGCCCGTGGGAATCGTCTGTACAACAGATACGAAACGGGAAAAAAACAATATTGTTGACTACATCAATCATCCAAAACGTATTTTCCCGATAGGCAGATTGGATAAACCAAGTGAAGGATTGATTCTACTAACCTCCGATGGCGATATTGTCAATAAGATTCTAAGGGCGAGAAATAATCACGAGAAAGAATATTATGTAAGAGTTGATAAACCTATTACCGAAAAGTTTCTTGAAAAAATGAGAAATGGTGTTCCGATTCTTGATACAATTACCAAAAAATGTGAAGTCGAGAAAATCGATACAATGAATTTCCGGATTGTGCTCACACAAGGTCTCAACCGTCAGATCCGAAGAATGTGCGAATATCTCGGATATGAAGTCAAAAAGCTCAAGAGGATCCGTATTATGAATATCAAACTTGATCTTCCTGTTGGCAAATGGCGTGATCTGACCGAGACTGAATTGAAGGAATTGAATAGTCTTCTTTCGGAGTCCAGGAAAACGGTTAATTAATCTTATTTTATATAAAGTCTCATTCTTTCCTCATATTCTGGTTTGAGTTTTAAAAATTTCAAAATCTTCTTATCATCAGGATAGGTAATTCGGTAAAAAATAATCTTATCAGCAGAATATCGGAAATAAGGATGGTTTTTTAACCAATCTTCCGGAGCTTCTGCAAGCGAATGTTTTGCGACATTCGAGTTGTCAAGTTTCGTAATATAAACCAGTTTTTCGCCTAAAGCCCTATCGATCTCATAGGTTTCCAAAAGTTGATTTTTATTGATAAAACCCCCTAATTTCTTTCTGAAAGCTAAAATTCCTGCTGAATCTTTCTCGGTAAATCCAAATTCCTGTAATTGTTTGAAAGTAATTTGATTAAGATTGATTTTTGAAAAATCAGTTTTTTCTGTGACTGTAGTTTTTTCCTCTGTTTGTTTAGGTTTATCGGCAACAGAAAGCTTGATCCAAGGTTTAATTTCCTCAAATTTTTCTGCCGAAATCATAAAACATTTTTGAACATCTTCCAACGACTTGAAAGAACCTTTCAGAATCTTGTCTCGATATTTCAAAATCGAAATAGCTTGTTTTTCAGAGAATCCCAACTGTTGCCATTGTTCTTGATTCAGCTCATTCGGGTCAAAGTAATGATTGATTTTCACTACTTCTTTTTCTTTCTTTTTCTCAAATTTTTGAGCCAAGTTTTCTGGAGTCTTATCTTGTAAAATCAAATAAGGCGACATCTGCGCGAATTGTTCATCATTAATCATAAAGCATTCTTTCAGCTTTTCTTTGCTGATGAAACTTCCACCGAGATAAGTTTTATATTTCAAAATTGCAGCAGATTGTTTCTCGGAAAAACCAAGGTTTTCCCAGTCTTTCTGAGAATAATTGTCCGGATTGAATTTCCCATTAATATTAAGTTTTTTCTTTTCGTAAGTTGTATTATTCTTAAAATCAGAATTC
>QFQW01000156.1 GCA_003248755.1 Chryseobacterium sp.
TAAGGAAAGTGCCTGCATTGCTCCGTAATAATATTGTCCGAATGCACCGGATGGATATTTCCAATAAACATTTTTATCGGTATTGTCCTTGTCTGCTCCTTCGGCTAAGTCAAAATAAGTTTCCTCAGCTGTATTTATTAGGTTTGAAGCAAAGTTACTTCCTGTTATCTGTTGAACTCCTTTACGCTCGCTTTGCATAATTATGGCAATCATCAATTCAGCTCTGCGGATAAAACGATATTGTTCTTTTGAGTTGCCTTTCTTCTCGGTCTTGAAATAGAAGTCTAAAAGCCAACAATAAAACCCATAATAACGGAGACGATTAGTCAAATTGGAAATTCCAGGCAACATAGTGGCGTAAGTCGCTTCTGAGGTTGTTTGAAGGCCTAACGGGTCAAGTCCAGTGATTAGATTTATTGATGCTCCCCAAAACGGATAATTTGAATTGCCTTTTTGTAATACTGCCATTTAAAATTAATTTATCAGTAACCTATATTCTTCAAATTTACAAAATAAACTATCTTGAAATTTATATCGTGGCGACAAATACTGCCTTTCAACGCCAATCAATACAACATTTTCCAAGCCTTTACAAATCCTTGATAAATTCCACTTCCACAGCAAAATTGAGCAGATTATGGAAGTTATCGCAATACAAAAATCCGCATTGGACGGAATGACAAATGAACTGAAAGCACTTTTGGAATTGACCGAAAACGCCACTCGGAAATATATCCCGATTTTCAAAGAAGAAAAATGGTTAGATAACCAGGAAGTTTGTTTGATGATGAAGATTACTAAACGGACTTTGCAGACCTACAAGGACAAAGGGCTGTTACCTTATTCCAAACTGAACCGCAAGAATTATTATAAACTCTCGGATGTACAGGCTTTGCTCGAAGCCGGACAACCTTACAATACCAATGACAATGGATTTATTGACGAATGATAATGAAGAAATCATTTCCCATCAAGAAATGATATTGCTGTTGAGAAACCGTATCGAAAGTATATTAAAAAACTATCGTCCTGTAATGAATGGAGAAATTTATTTGTCGGGCGAAGATGTATGCAAACTGTTACACATTAGCAAACGCACTTTACAGCAATATCGTGATGATAATATCCTGCCGTATATTCAGATTGGTGGCAAAATTATTTATAAGGAAACAGATTTGATGACAATATTGGAGCAGAATTATATCAATCACAAAACTAATTCAGACTAAGCTTTTTTATTGCATTAATACATCTAATAGCAAGAGTTTAGTATCTTTGCTATGTAAAATATAGAAATACTTAAAGTGTTTTTGCTTTAAGTCCCACATTGAAAACTGGTAATTTTTAGACAACGGGACGATAAGGAAGAACGCTCATGCCATAGGCGTGGGCGCTCGCTTATTCGTTGTCGGGTATACCAGTGCCTCAATGTGCGGTAAGTGTAGTGGCCTGCGCTTTCTTTTTGTGCAGGGCTACATCAACTTTAAAAAAGTATGATGATATGGAAACTGGTACAGCACAAAAAAAAATTACACTCGCCTTTATCAATGATAAAAGCCCAATTTTAGATTTCATTTGTAAAGACCTCATTGCTTCAGGAACTGAAGTCTTATTTCGTTCAGAAAGCATGGAAGCTGGACTGTCACAATTATCTTCATTAAATGAACTCCCTAAAATTTGTATTATCGACCTTGATTTTTACGATAAAAACATACTGGTACAACTTCAGGGATTAAGAACAAAATATCCAACAATAAAACTGATTGCACATAGTGATAATGATGATGAGAAAGTGGGTAAATATCTTTTAGATATTGGTTTTTCAAGTTACTTGCTGATTGGTAATGATGCGGAATATTTTAGAAAAGTAATAGAAGCCGTTATCAATTAGGATAAAATTCACTAATTCTCATACAAAATACTAGCGATTTTTTTATCATTTAGTACAAACCTTATCTGCTCATATTTTTGAGTAGGGTGCATATCCTTTTCTGTAACTGGCGGAAAATATTTTACTCCAATAGTCACGTTTGGTAAACTAAAACTCCAAGATGACCTGATTTTAAAATTCTTACCACACAATTGTTGATCGGATGAGTTCAGATACTCTTTGAATTTTGAAAGCCCTTCGATTTCAAATAATGTTTTCCAGTTTTTACGAACTTCAAAAATGATATTTTCGTCAAGATTTTTCAGGATACTACTTTCATCGGAACTGTTACAGGCGTTTATAAAATCTCTGATGATTTTTCGTGGTTGTTTTTGAATTTCTCTGATTTCTTTCTTTTTGTTTTCAAGGTAAGTGCCAAAATCCTGATCCACTACTTTGGACAATTTGTAGTATCCTGAATGAAAAGCTTCTAAGGGAGATTTGTATAATCTATCAAAAAATGTTGCTTCATCAGGGTTATTGGTTTTAAAATGATCCAGAAGCAAAAAACCTTTTTCTTCAGTAGCACTGTTAACACCATCTGCAATATTTACAAAGTAGTACTGCTCTTTATCTTCGAACAAAACTTTGATTTTAGGGTTGAACTTTTCAAGCTTATTTACCGATGCTTTTACAAGATATTTCGTTTCAT
>QFQW01000065.1 GCA_003248755.1 Chryseobacterium sp.
GCCTGGTAATTATCTTTCAGCGCCAGATAATTTTTCGCCATCAGGACCAAAGCTTTTGCACCCCAATATTCTTCCGAAGCATAATTGTTTGCCAATTTGAAAATGGTTTCATTCGACGATTTGAAAGCTTTTCCTTTATTTTGATAAAAAGCTTTTGCATACAATGCTTCCGCAGCAACTTCCGTATTAGAAGACTTTTCAAGAGTTGTATAAGCTGTTTGTGCATCCTTGTCTTTACCCTGCTGCATCAGACTTCTAGCTTTGATGACTTTCGCCTGTTCCAAAGTCGCTGCCGAATTTTTCGTGTTGACAATGACAGAATTGGCGTATTTCTCAGCTTCGGCAAAGTTCTTTTCATCGGCATAGATTTTCATTAATTCAATGGAAGCAAAATTCTTGACGTTTACGTTTGTAGAATTTGCAACTTGTTCCAGATATTTTTTTGCATCTGCTATTTTGTCTTGCGAAATATAAATCTGGGCCAATCTCACTTTAGCTTCCTGCTGATAATCGTTTTGGAAATCAGCAACATTTTGTAAAGGGAGCAACGCTTTATCCGTTTGTTTCAATTGATAATAACTTTCGCCCAACTCGTACTGCGCTTTGAAAAGATTGTCGCCGGTTGGGCTCTGGTCCAGATATTTTTCGTAGTAAGAAAACGCTTTTGCATAATCTTTTTTCGAGAAACTGTCCTGCGCCAGATTCAGATTGATTTCATTGATTTCTGTTCCGGAAACATTCACATTGAGACCTTTTGCAAATTGTTCGTAACCTGCAACATCACCGGTTTTCACAAAAGCCGGTTTTGCAGCGGCTACAATTTTGTCCGCATAAGCAGTGTTCTTATATTGATTTGCTAGTTGTCGAAACTCTGCAATAGCATTATCATTTTGATTTAAATCAATCAGATTCTGGGCTCTGTAAATCTGGGAATTCGCTACCAAATCCTTATCCAAACTGGATTTGATGACTTTATCAAAGTAAGAATTGGAATTGTTGAAATCATCATTCTGAGCATAAGCTGACGCAATTTCATAGTTCGCATCATCCACATATTCCGAATTAGGATATTTTGAAATCAAAGTTTTCAGTTCAGAAATCTTTGCAACCGTATCGCCTTTGAAACCTAATGCCAGAGCTTTTTGATACAACGTATAATCGCTGGCATTTTCGGTTTTATTATAAATTTCCAAAGCTTCATTCAACTGATTGTTTGCGTAATATGTATCAGCCAAACGCAATTCTGCATCCGCTTTGAATTCCTGTTTCGGGAATCTCAGATATTCCTTAAAATATTCCTGGGCCTGCGCAAAATCCTTAGACTTGAAATAAGCATAACCTAAGTCATAGTCCAATTGTTCTCTTTCCGGAAAACCTTCTGCAGTTTCGTTTTCAAGTTTGGTGTAAGTTGCAATGGCAGATTTATAATCACCTTTCTGGTAGTAAGTCTGTCCTAACCAATATTGTGCTTTTTTATAAAAATCTTTATTGAGATTGAATTGAAGACTTCTTTTAAAATACGTTTCGGCGGCATCAAAATTCCCTTTATTGAATTCCTCAGAACCTAAAAGATAAGAAACCTCCTGCTCTATTTTTTTAGTCTCATTCGTTTTTTGGTCAAGTTTCGAAAGTGCATCCAGAGTTGCTTTATAATCTCCGGAATACAAATAAGATTTAACCAGCAGTGACCTCATTTCCTGAGTTTTAGAATTCGGATATTTATCCAGATATCTCTGAATTACTTTTGAAGAGTTCTCAAATGGATTTCCTAATTCATAACTCAATTTTGCATATTGTTCCAAAGCCAGTTGCTGAACTTTCGCATCATAATTCATCTGGGACGCATTACGATATGCTGAAAGCGCTTCTTGTTTTTGATTATTTTGCAGATAAGCATTCCCGAGTTGGTAATAAGCGTTTTGAGCCAGCGGAGATTGGCTGTTAATTAATTGATTGTAATACCCTACTGCTTCGGCATTTTTCCCCACTTGAGAAGAAACAAAACCCATTTCGTAAAGGTCGGTTTCTGACGGCGTTTGTTCTTTATCAAGGAACAATTTCAAGTGTGGATAAGCCGACTGGTAATCACCTTTCATAAAGTAGCTTTCTCCTACTATTTTGTGAATTTCCGTATCGTAAGCTGTTGTTTTCCCGTTGTTCAGGATTTCATTCCCTTCAGAGATTGCCAGATCATAGTTCTTCTGATTGTAATACATTTGGACATAATAAGGCTTTACAAGATGTGCATATTCCTCATTATTTTTGATTTGGTCAAAGTAAACAAATGCATTGTCATTTTGCTTGTCTGCATAATAAAGATGTCCCAACATATAAGAAATTGCGGGCTTGCTATTTTCATCAGCATTTTTAAATGATTCTTCCAAAGCTTCGATTGCTCCTGCAGAATCTCCTGTCATAAACTTGGCGTAGCCGAGCTTCATAATATGCTGTGTATTTTCTTCTTTGCTCAATTGGTATTGATTGACCTTCTGTAATGTTTCCAGGGCTTTTTCAAAATCCTTTTTTGCCAAGTAATAATCTGCCAAAGGTCCGTTGGCCTGCGCAAAATAAGCAGACTTGGGATATTCTTTCATAAAAGCATTCAGACCTTCTTCTGCATATTGCTGCTGCAAAATCACACCAATCACATTGCTGAAAAACAATGATGCTTCTTTCCTGGATTGACTTAGACTTTTGTTATAAAAATATTGGTTAGAATATTCGTATTGGGAAGCATTGTAAACTTTGGTGTTGTAGAGATTCTCTGCCAACCCAAAGTGATAGTCTTCTTTTTGGGTAAAATATTGAGATTGTTGCGCCTCAGAGATCCCATAAAGCGACAACATCGAAGCCAGTAATATCTTTTTTGAATTCATATAGATTTTCAAAATTATTGTCAAAGCCTCTGCTTCAACAAAGTTTGTTCCTTTTTCAACGAAAATAGCGAAAAGATATTATTTGGAGGAAGTTTTATGACAATTTATTATTTACTAGATTTTCTGATTTATACTGCTTAGAATGTTACCTATTTCAAGAAATAATTACAACCAAAAGTAGATTTTCAAATAGCCACCATAACTTTCAAGTTTTTCGTAAAACAAATTGTTTTCCTATTTAGTCGTTTCAAATGAACTTTGATTATTAGATTTTTTCTTTCTATCCCATTGGTTCCGTATTTTTTAGTCATATGAATGGCTTTTGGAATAAGATACTTGTAGTTTTTAAGTCCATCAGTAAAAATCTTTTCAGCTTTAGCATTTAATAATGTTTTTTACAACTGCATGGAGCGAGGTCAAAATTGTATTTTTTTGCTTCATTTATATTCATTACAAATATCAACACATTAAGTACATAAACAAATGATTATCATATTATTGAAAGCTATGGAATCCTTTTATATTTTTACATTTTCTTAAAAAGAATTAATATTATTTTTTTTAGTAATCAATATAAAATCATTATTCTATTAAATCAATTACAATAATATGATTATTGATCAAAAAGATTTTTTGTTTTTTTTATTCACCTAATTTATATTTTTTGAAAAAATTATCATGAAAAGTATAACAATGTAAAATTTAATGTCATCACAATTTTATTATTAAATAAAAATCTAAATTTCCTACTATTGATTATCCATAATATAATTATTCTTTTTTTATTGTAAAATTAATAAGCCTTTACTTTACAATTGACTTTCAACAATATTTTATCAATCGGACATTATACATACGCTACTGAAAGCAAAATAAATTCTCTATTTAAAATTTATTTTAATTACGAACCTGTATTTTCTCACTTTGAGATAATAAAGATTTTATTATATTTGTCAGCAATCACAATATAATTTTTTATGTTAAAGAAAATCGTAGTTCTAAGTTTATTGAGCCTTACCTATAATACTGCTGTAGCACAAAGTCGGTCTACTCCAATATATCTTGACGAATCCAAACCTGTGGAACAACGTATCAAGGATGCTCTTTCCCGCATGACTCTGGAGGAAAAAGTGAGAATGTTGCATGCTCAGTCCAAATTCAGTTCTGCCGGTGTTCCAAGATTAGGAATTCCCGAGTTCTGGACAACAGACGGCCCTCACGGTGTACGTGCCGAAGTGAAATGGGACGAATGGGACCAGGCAGGTTGGACCAATGACTCCATAGTTGCTTATCCTGCTCTCACAGCACTATCTGCTACTTGGAATAAAAAAATGTCTTGGAACTATGGTAAAGCACTTGGAGAGGAAGCAAGATACCGTAAAAAAGATATTCTTCTAGGCCCGGGCGTCAACATCTACAGAACTCCGCTGAACGGAAGAAACTTTGAGTACATGGGAGAAGATCCTTATCTCACATCTAAAATGGTTGTCCCATACATCCAAGGAGTACAATCCAATGGTGTAGCTACAAGTGTAAAACATTTTGCTCTGAATAACCAAGAGATGTTTCGCCACACCAGCAATGTGAAAGTGGATGACCGTGCTCTTTATGAGATCTATCTACCGGCTTTTAAAGCTGCAGTTACAGAGGGGGATTCTTGGACTATTATGGGAGCTTATGACAAATACAAAGACCAATATGCAAGTCAAAACAAATATCTTTTAAACGAGATCCTAAAAGGTGAATGGGGCTACAAAGGCGTGGTTGTCTCTGATTGGGGTGCCGTAAATAATACTGATCAAGCCATACACAACGGATTGGATATGGAATTCGGAAGCTGGACCAACGGACTGACTTTGGGTACGAGCAATGCTTATGACCATTATTATTTAGCAAAGCCTTACCTAGACCTCATCAAATCCGGAAAAGTAGGAACCAAAGAGCTGGATGACAAAGTGACACGCATTCTGCGGCTAGCTTATCATACAACAATGAATAAGAACAAACCTTTTGGAAATATTGCTTCTGAAGAACATAGAGCGGTAGCAAAACAAATTGGTGAAGAAGGAATTGTACTACTTAAAAATCAAAACAACGTATTACCTATTGATCTTAACAAGGTAAAAACTGTGGCTGTGATTGGTGAAAATGCTATTAAAATGATGACTGTGGGCGGTGGTTCTTCTTCTCTGAAAGCTAAGTATGAAACACTACCATTAGATGGCATCAAAGCTAGATTTGGAAACCAAACCGAAGTGAAATATGCAAGGGGTTATGTTGGGGATGTTGGAGGAGAATACAATGGTGTACAGTCCGGACAGAATCTGAAAGACTCCCGTTCCGAAGCTGAACTTATCAACGAAGCAGTAGCGGTCGCTAAATTGGCAGATGTTGTAATCTTCATAGGTGGTCTAAACAAAGCTGATCACCAGGATGCAGAAGGTGTTGACAGAAACAGCTATGGATTACCTTATAATCAAGATAAAGTAATAAAAGCACTTGCAAAAGCCAACAAAAATCTAGTTGTAGCATTGGTATCTGGAAATGCCGTAGCTATGCCGTGGGTAAAAAATGTGCCTACTATTTTGCAGACTTGGTATCTAGGATCTGAAGCCGGTAATTCTCTGGCGTCGGTATTGGTTGGTGATGCTAATCCATCGGGAAAATTACCATTCACTTTCCCTGTGAAACTGGAAGATAATGCTGCACATCAGTTGGGAGAATATCCCGGTAATAAAGAAGAGCTAGCTGCCGGAAAAGGGAAAGACCAGAAAGATCCTATTAATATTACTTATAACGAAGGAATCTTGGTAGGTTACCGTTGGCACGATACAAAGAACATCAAACCACTTTTCAGTTTCGGACATGGTTTGAGTTATACAACATTTGAATTTGGTAAAGCTAAAGCAGATAAAACTACCATATCACAGGATGATACAATCACTTTTACAGTAACTGTGAAAAATACGGGTAAGAAAGCAGGAGCTGAAGTAGCACAACTTTATATCTCTGATTTGAAGTCTTCTCTTCCAAGACCAACAAAAGAACTGAAAGGCTTTGAAAAAGTCTATCTGAATCCGGAAGAAGAAAAAGAAGTAAGTATCACAATAGACAAAACTGCTTTGAGTTATTTTGATGCAGACAAACATCAATGGGTTGCTGAACCCGGCGAATTTGAGGCGCTTATCGGAAATTCTTCTGATGCTATTAAAACAAAAGTTAAGTTCACTCTGAAATAAATCTAAAAGCTGCTTTTAAACCACAGAGCGGCTTTTTATTAAACCAATATTAAATAAATTATATTCAAAAAAATGGCATCGAAAATAATTTCCGATGCCACTTCAAAACAAATATAAAAACCTTAAAAAAACGTCTAATTAAAAAGAAACAGTCAGCTTACTGAACACATATCTACCATTCTGTCCAAACTGTGCTGTAGATCTGGAATAGACAAATTGATCGTTGTTAGAAGATGCTGCAATATTTTTGGTTGGATAGATATCAAACAAGTTGTTTGTTCCGATTGTCAAATTAAAATTCTTGTTGATATCGTAACCAATTGATAAGTCTGTGATTATTTTATCCGAAATCAACTGATGTTCATTGGGCAAAGTAATTCCATCAAAGTTTGCATCAACTACATCAGATCCCCAAACTTTTCCGTAATAGGTATTTCTCAAATAGAAATTGAAATCGTTCCACTTTACATTATTAGATAAACTAGCTTTCACTTTCGGAACAGAATCTTCCAGATAAACTCTTGACCTTTCTCCGAAATAGGTGTTTTCCAATCCTGCATTTTTCAATAGGTCAGAAGCGTGGATATCACCTACTCTTCTAGTTTTATTGAAGTTAACGGCAAAATCATTATTCAGCCTGACAGCACCGGTCTTGTAACTGTGGCTGATGACAACATCCAGTCCTTTGGTTTCCGTATCAATGGCATTGGCAAAGAATTGTGCTGCATTAACATCTGCTTTGGAAAACTCTGCATTGACTAAGCTTTGCGCTGGATTTGGATTCGTAAATCTTGTAAACTGATCTGTCAAAACAATCCTGTTGTCAATCCTTATAAAATAAGCATCGGCAGTAATATTAAGATTCAGCGTAGGAATTTTATAGGCAAATCCTGTACTTACCGACTTTGACGTTTCCTGCTTTAGCTTTGGAATACCAAAACCCTGTGCAATAGCAGAATCATTACTGAATGTCCCCACTTCTCTCAGCTCGCCATTAACAAATAATGTGGAAGTTGTATTATAATAGATTTGGTGAATCGATGGCGCTCTAAAGCCTGTGGAACCTGCAAAACGGAAATTAAGGTTATCTGCCAGCTTGATTCTGGAAGCCAATTTATAATTAAAATTTGAACCAAAATCCGAATAATCCTCATAACGGACTGCGGCATCTACCAAAAACCAATTTGTAAAATTGAATTCCAAATCTGCGTAAGCCGCGTAAGCATTTCTATTCCTATTAGTCCTGTTAGCTTCTCTGAAACCTGCAAAAACCTGGGAACCGCCTGCCAATGATGCTCCGAAAAAGTCAGTCGGATTGACAGAAGTTGGTGTCTGCGGATTACCATTGACATCATAAGCTGTGTAAGAAGCAGCTTCGCCCGGATTGATTCTGAAGTTCTCGTGACGCTGCTCTGCCCCGAAAGCTACATTCAGGCCTTCAAGAACATCAAACTTTTTGCTGAAATCCAGGTTGAGAGTGTTCTGCAAAAACTGTAATCCACCCGCATTAAACTCGCTTGGCGAAGCAAAACGCAAACTCGTGTTTCCTGTGTTTTCGATGGTATAATCAAAACTGTTTTGTCCAAAAGTGTTACTGAAATCAACATTCCAGCCATCCCATTTTCCTTTGATTCCGGCTGATAAAGAAACATCCTGTATCCTGGTGTGAATCTCCGGCAAATAACCATCAGGATGTAATCCCGTAAATGTCCTGGATTGGTTTGGTCTTCTGTAGAATCCTCCGGAAGCTCCGTCACGTATAGAATAACCACCAAAAGTGTAAACTTTCCAATCGTCATTCAATGGAACTTCTATATTTGCAAATAACTGGTGATTATTCAATTTCGACTGTCCCACCTGCATATTGAAATCTTTTCTGGTCAGTCCTCTGTAAGCCAGTTCCTGGTCTGTATAATTAGCTCCTAATAAACCTTGCAAAGCAGTAATAGTGGAAGCATTTTGAATATTTGACTGAAATCCAGAATCAAAGTAATTAACACCTTGTGCATATTGATGAATCAGATTCACAAAAGCTTGCTCTCCGGCTGTTCCTTTTAGATTGTTAATATTATTAAAATATGACGAAAGATTCACACCATTCTCAGCTGCTCTCTTTTCAATAGCATTGTAAGCATTATATATATTTCCACTCTCTGTTCCGGCTCTTCTCGTCGGGTCACGGAATTGCGAAGACCAGGTAATATTATAGAAACCGCCGCGTTTCCCGATTTTGTTTCCGTAATTCAAATCCACCTGAAACTGTTGTCCATCGTAATTCCCTGTATGGTCATTGGCTGCGGGCGTCAGATAGCCCCCGTAATTGAATTGCCCAGTTAATTTTCCTGTATCTCTTTTCAGCTGGAGATTCATCACACCTGCAATAGCATCAGAACCATACTGAGCAGAGGCACCATCTCTCAGCACCTCTATTCTGCTAAGAGCAAAAGCAGGAATAGCATTAAGGTCTGTTCCTACAGTTCCCCTGCCCGGTGTTCCGTTCACATTGACAAGTGCAGACGTATGTCTTCTTTTCCCATTAATTAAAACCAAAGTCTGATCCGGCCCTAATCCCCTGAGCTGAGCCGGGTCCAGATGGTCGGTCCCATCGGCATTGGTCTGGATGGTCGAGGTAAAAGATGGCGCAATCGTATTCAGGATTTGATTAATATTGGTTTGAGGTAAAGATTGTTGAATATCTTTTATGTTGAAAACATCCACGGGAACCGGATTATCCGCTTTTGAACGTCCACCACTTCTGGAACCTACCAAAACCACTTCTTCAATTTGCTTATCAGAAGTAGAATCTTTGACAGTTTTGGTTTCCTGTGCCTGAGCTAAAGAAATTCCCGAAAAAAAAATCACAGCTGTCGATAAAGCAACTATTTTCCCGGAATTAAACATCGATTTTTGAATCATATTTTTAAATTTTACGTTTTATATAAAAAAGAAAACTTCTCCCAGACAAGTCTGAAAGAAGTTATATTGGAACAGCATTACAGCTGCATCTATAAACATTTTCAACTTATCTTTCCTTTTTTTAAAAGGCTGAATGTAACACCTTACCAAAGTGGCAGGTTGTTAAGACTTCAACGGGTCAGTTCCCTAGGTCTTTCTTAATAAGTATGACAGCAATTCATTATCACACTGCAAAAATATCACAAGTTTTTTGGGTTGACAAAATTAATTCATACTAATTTGATATGATAAATATCATATTGATTTTAATTTATTGATTTAATGCCAATTGGCATAAGATTTAATTATCAAATAAGATGAAAAACTCCAAAATAAAATATCATACCGGCTGTTCCGGATTCTACAATACCGATTGGAAAGGTTCACTCTATCCTGAGAATTCTCAGAACAAGGATTTTATGAAACTATATTCTCAAACTTTCGACACAGTTGAAATCAATAGTACATTTTACAGAAAACCAACAGCAAAGACGCTTCAGAAATGGAATGATGAAACGCCTATAGATTTTAAATTCTTTATTAAAATCCCAAAAAGGATTTCTCATTCAGACTATTCTGAAAGTAAGAAAGAAGAGTTTTCCGATTTCTGTAATTATATCAATGAAAATATTGGGAATAAATTGGCCGGGTTTCTCATTCAGTTTCCGGCTTCTTTTCATTGTACAGATGATAATATGAAATGGCTGATTGAAACATTATCTGATGATTTTTTAATTGCAGTAGAATTCCGACACACTTCTTGGTGGAATGATGAAGTTTTTGATTTATTCAAAAAACATCAGTGGATTTTTTGTGGTGTCAGTTTTCCCGGAAAAATTCCGGAAGATGTTATTGTTACTAATTCCGGAATCGGATATTATCGTCTTCACGGCAAACCGATTCTTTATAAATCTCTTTATTCAGAAGAGTTTCTTGATAATATGATAAAAAAAATCAAGGTAACAAATAAGGAATTCTACATCTATTTCAATAATACTTGGGGAACTTCTGCAATAGAAAATTCATTATATTTAAAGAAAATTCTGGAATAAATTGAAAAAGTTAGTAGTTCTGTCAGGCGCAGGAATTTCTGCGGAAAGTGGTATTAAAACATTTCGCGATTATAATGGACTTTGGGAAAATCACCGGATTGAAGATGTTGCTTCACCCGAAGGTTTTGCAAGGAATCCGAAAATGGTCTTGGATTTTTACAATGCCAGAAGACAGCAATTAAAAGATGTTGAACCCAATGCGGCTCACAAATTGCTTGCAGAATTGGAGGATTTTTTCGATGTTCATATCATTACGCAAAATGTGGATGACTTGCACGAGCGAGGCGGTTCTTCAAAAATCATTCACCTTCACGGCGAACTCAGAAAAGCAAGGTCTTCTGCAAATGAAAATGAAATCCTTGATTGGGAAGAAGATATCAAAATCGGTGATTTCCATGCCGATGGTTCACAGCTTCGTCCACATATTGTTTGGTTTGGAGAAATGGTTCCGGAGATGGACAATGCAATTGAAATCGCTTCTCAGGCAGATTTATTTTTGGTCATCGGAACAAGTATGCAGGTATATCCTGCCGCTTCCGTTATTAGATATATCCCAAGTCATTGCGAAGTTTTCGTTATAGACCCTAATCTTGAAAATCCCAATTCTTTTACCAAAAATGAGAATTATATCAAATCCTCTGCAACGGAAGGAATGAAACAACTAAAGGAAATTTTAATCAAAAAATACAGATAAAACTACAAAAATATCATCAAATATTTAAACTGAAAAGTCTAACACTTAGGTTTAGAATTATTTACTTTAATGAGTCAATTAAGTACACTTAAGGTCTAGATTTTGGTCTTAAGTGAACTACTTGAAATTAGAAATTTTTAAAATCTCAAGTGACTATAGTGTTATTGAATATGACTTGTTCTAAACTTTCCTTTTGTGAATTTTGTGGTTAACACTTAAAAAAATATAACTATGCAGGTAGAAATCAGAAAACTAAGTATTGACGATTACGATGAATTGGCAGAAGCAATGCAAAAAGCGTATCCCGAAATTGATGACAATGTCTGGAGCAAACGGAATATCCAGAAACTGACTTCCATTTTCGCAGAAGGACAAATCTGTATTTTGGTAGACGGAAAGCTGGCTGCCGCTGCGCTGTCAATCATTGTTCAGTACGAGTTGTTCGGCGACCAGCATACTTATAATGAAATCACGGGAAACGAAACATTCAACACGCATAGCAACAATGGAAATGTCCTTTATGGAATAGAGATTTTTGTCGACCCGGAATTCCGAACTTTGAGATTAGGAAGAAGACTTTATGATGCTAGAAAAGAACTTTGCGAAATCCTTAATCTAAAATCAATAATCGTTGGCGGAAGAATCCCGAATTACCATTTGTACAGCAAAGAATTATTACCCAGACAATACATCAACAAAGTCAGAAACAAGGAAATTTATGACCCGGTTTTGAGCTTTCAAATCGGGAATAATTTTTCTCCTGTTAAAATTTTAAAGGGTTATCTAAAAGGCGACACAGAATCTGAGGAATACGCAGTTCTCCTTCAATGGAACAACATCTACTACACGGCGAAGAAAAATACAATGCAGGACAGTGTGATTCGTCTAGGATTAATTCAGTGGCAGATGCGACCGTTGAAAGATTTAGAAGATTTCTACAAACAAGTTGAATTCTTTGTAGATGCTGTTGCCGGTTATCAATCGGATTTTTGTTTGTTTCCGGAATTGTTCAATACGCCTCTACTTGCTCCTTTCAATCATCTGAATGAACGCGAATCAATGGAAAAACTCTCGGAATTAACAGAAGAAATTAAGGAAAAAATATCAGAGTTTGCTGTAAGTTACAATGTGAATATCATTTCTGGAAGTATGCCGATTCTGGAAGAAGGAAAATTGTATAACGTCAGTTATCTGCTTCACAGAGATGGAAAAATCGACGAATACCGGAAAGTCCACATCACGCCAAATGAACGAAAATATTATGGAATGACCGGCGGAAACGAAATCAAAGTTTTCGATACAGACTGTGGAAAAATCGGAGTCATAATCTGTTATGATGTTGAGTTCCCGGAATTACCAAGATTATTGGCAGACCAGGGAATGAAAATCCTCTTTGTCCCTTATCTCACAGATACTCAGAACGCTTACACCCGAGTAAGACATTGTGCCGCTGCAAGAGCGATTGAAAATGAATGTTATGTTGCCATTGCCGGGTGTGTAGGAAACCTCCCGGGTGTGAATAATATGGACATCCAATATGGTCAGGCAACGGTTTTCACGCCTTCAGACTTTGCATTTCCTTCCAATGCGATAAAAGGCGAAGCTACACCCAACACGGAAATGACGATTATTGTAGATGTGGACCTTAATCTTCTCAAAGAACTGCATTACAATGGTTCAGTCAAAACAATGTCTGACAGGAGACAAGACCTTTATGATGTGATTCTTAGGAATCAGAATTAAATTTTGGGCAGCTTAAAATCCGTCTGGAATTTATTCTGAGATTGTCGAAGGGCTCCGTTCAAGCCGGGCTGCGTGTTATTCGGCGTTTTTAAAATTATGGCTGAAGTTTAATTTATTTACAACAACATTTTAACATCAATCAGATTAATATATCTAATTTATAAAATAGGCTTAATGAAAAAAAATTATTTAATAGCTGCAGTATTATTATTTTCCATTTCCACCCAGGCTCAGATTGGCAATGTTCTGAATAGCATTATCAAAGATAAAACGGGAGTTGACCTTAACCAGGTCAGAACAACCAATACGGCCGCTAATAATACAACCAACTCTACGATAAACTCCAATATCCATCTTGGCAACCTGACACAGACCGAAATTTCATCTGGACTAAAACAAGCTTTGAATCTCGGCGTCACAGAAGGTGTCAAAAAACTCGGCGTTACGGACGGTTTTTATAAAAACGAACTGGTAAAAATATTAATGCCGGAAAAACTGAGAAAAATAGATACTACCCTTAGAAGTCTGGGAATGGGAAGTCTGGCAGACCAGGGCGTTAAATTATTGAACAGAGCCGCTGAAGATGCGGTAACAGAAGCCACTCCCATTTTTGCTAATGCCATTACTTCAATGACGATTACCGATGCGAAAAATATTCTTCTCGGTAACAATACAGCTGCTACTAATTATTTACAGACCAAAACTCAAAGTCAGCTGTTCACCGCATTTCAGCCAAAAGTAAAAGCTTCTCTCGGAAAAGTGGGCGCCGACACGGTTTGGAAAAATCTGATTTCAAAATATAATCTATTGACCGGCCAGGCTGTCACTACTGATTTGAACGAATATGTGACCACTGAAACCATCAACGGTGTTTTCAAAATGGTCGCGGAAAAAGAAACCGGAATCAGAAATAATTCTGCGCTTAGGACCACTTCGCTTTTGGAGAAAGTTTTTGGAGCAGTTAAGAAGTAATTCTAGAAGTTAGAAATGAGACATAAAAAATCCGCAAATGATATTGCGGATTTTTTCATTATTAATTATTCATTCTTAATTAGTTAAAACTTCATCTCAGGAATCTCACCTTCAATAATCAATTCAGCTTCTGTGGCTTTTACAATATCTTCCACAGAAATCCCAGGTGCCCTTTCCAGAAGCTTAAAACCTTTGTCTGTGATTTCCATAACGGCTAATTCTGTGACTACCTTCTTGACACAATTCACACCTGTTAGAGGAAGCGTGCATTGTTTCAGAATTTTCGATTCACCGGCTTTGTTGACGTGCATCATCGCCACAATGATATTTTCAGCCGATGCAACCAAATCCATTGCGCCACCCATTCCTTTTACCATTTTTCCGGGAATTTTCCAATTGGCAATATCACCGTTTTCAGAAACTTCCATTGCACCTAAAATTGTCAAATCCACTTTTTGACTTCTAATCATCCCAAAACTGAAAGCCGAATCAAAAAAAGAACCGCCGGGGAGAATTGTTATAGTCTGCTTACCTGCATTAATCAAGTCTGCATCTTCTTCGCCTTCGAAAGGAAATGGCCCCATTCCCAAAACGCCATTTTCACTCTGGAATTCCACCGAAATATCCTCCGGAACATAGTTTGCAACCAAGGTCGGAATACCGATTCCAAGATTGACATACATCCCGTCTTTCACTTCTTTTGATATGCGTTGTGCGATTTGTTCTTTTGTCAGCATAGTAAAATCTTATACCGCAATATATCAATATTTCACGTTATAGAAAAATGCTTTTCCCATCACAGTAAATATTAATAAAACAATCAGATTTATATCAGTAAATTTGCAATTCTAATTTATGAAAACATTATTACATTACCTCAAACCACACAAATGGCTGATTATCAGCTCGCTGTTTTTGGCCGCAATCAATCAGGTATTTTCATTATTTGCGCCCGCAATTACAGGAAATATCCTAGACCAATTGGTAACGCATCCACACTTTTTCGATAAAGAAAAATTGATTCCCAGAAATCTGAATCAATTTCTTTACGGAACCGATATTTATCACGGAGCATTTTACTTTTTAGGTTTACTGATTGGAACTGCAATGGTAAGCAGAATTGCAAAAGCGTTTCAGGATTATGCCGTCAACGTTATTACTCAAAAATTCGGGGCTAATATTTTCACGGACGGTTTGCAGCATTCTATGGCATTGCCTTATCAGGAATTCGAGGACCAGAGAAGCGGCGAAACGTTGTCGATTCTAACTAAAGTAAGAGAAGATTCGGTGAAGTTTATTACTAATTTCATTAATGTGTTTTTTGGGATTTTAGTAAGTATCATTTTTGTTTCAGTTTATGCGATTAGACTACATTGGTCGATAATGCCGGTTTATATTGTCGGGATTTTCCTGATTGCATTTGTAACGAATCTTTTAAGTAAAAGAATCAAAAATATTCAGAAAACGATTGTTATCGAAACTACAAGTCTGGCAGGAAGCACCACTGAAAGTTTAAGAAACATCGAAATTGTAAAAAGTTTAGGTTTGACCAAACAGGAAATCAACCGTCTGAATAACAATACTTACAAAATCCTTGGACTAGAATTGAAGAAAGTAAAAAGCATCCGTTCATTGAGTTTTATTCAGGGAACAATGGTCAATTTTCTTCAACAGTTGATTACTTTGACACTTTTATATTTAATTTTCCGGGATGTTGTTACACCTGGACAATATCTGTCATTGATGTTTTACGGATTCTTTATTTTTGGTCCGATGCAGGAAATTGGAAATATAATCATTTCTTATAGAGAAGCCGAAGCGTCATTGAGAAACTTCGACAATCTGATGAATAAGTCAGTTGAAGAAAAACCGCATACACCAAAACAAATCGGTTCAATCAATGAACTGGAATTCAAGCACGTTTCTTTCAAACATCAGTCGGCCCAATATAAAGCTTTGAATAACATTTCATTTGATGTAAAAAATGGCGAAACGATTGCGTTTGTTGGCCCGAGTGGTTCCGGAAAAAGTACATTGGTAAAATTACTCGTTGGATTGTATCGACCTCAGGAAGGTAATATTTTCTACAATCAAATCAATGGTAAAGAATTTGACTTTGATGAACTGAGAAACCAAATTGGGTTTGTGACGCAAGACACACAGCTTTTTGCAGGAACTATCAAAGAAAATCTACTTTTCGTGAATCCAAATGCCAGCGAAGAAGAAATCCAACTCGCTTTGAAAAAATCCAGCACTAAAACGCTGCTTGAACGTGCTGAAAAAGGCATCGAAACGGTTATCGGCGAGGGTGGACTGAAATTAAGTGGTGGCGAAAAACAAAGAATTGCGATTGCAAGAGCATTACTCAGAAAACCAAACTTATTGATTTTTGACGAAGCCACTTCTGCTTTGGACAGTATTACGGAAGAAGAAATCACTTCAACCATCAAAGATATTTCTCAACAGAAAGAACAAATCACTGTTCTCATTGCCCACAGATTAAGCACTATTATGCACGCAGACAGAATCTATGTTTTGGAACGCGGACAAGTTATAGAAACTGGTTCACACGAAAATCTGATTGCTGAAAAAGGTTTGTATTATGCGATGTGGAGACAGCAGATTGGGGAGAGGAAAAATTAAATAGATAATTATGTTGAATTGACTATATTTGAATATTATATTAAATTTCATCAAAAAAGTGGGAATAATGAAAAACATACTACTAATTATTTTTTTTAGCTTTTTTGGAACAATTAAATCTCAATCTATTCACGATAAAATTTTTAAGGATATTATTAGAATAGATAATAGTGATATAATTTCAAATGGAAAAGATTATATGCTTAGATTTCCTATCAACGCAAAAAAAGGAACTTTAACAATTTTAAATAATGATCCTAATCTTCCTGCAAAAATTTTCTTTAGTAAAGAATCTTTTTTAGAAAAACAAAATAAAATTATTCTCATAACACCAGATTGGGAGTATTTAAAAAGTATATGGGAATCCGATAAAAGAACTGGTCGTCATTCTGATCCTGTAAATCAAAGAAAATTTTATCAAATTGATAGAATTAGAAATACAGTTGATAGTATAACTATTGTTGAAGAATATTTAAAAACACCTAATACTTACAATTTTTCACAAGGTTATCCAAAAGATTTAAGTCCAATTTATGCAGAAGAATGTAATGAAAATATAAAATTTAAAGATAACCTATTAAATGTTGCAAAAAAATTTGAAATTGAAAATAACACAATTTTGGTAGGTATCGAAAAACACAATTTATCAAATAA
This sequence comes from Chryseobacterium sp., assembly GCA_003248755.1. Lineage (GTDB taxonomy): Bacteria > Bacteroidota > Bacteroidia > Flavobacteriales > Weeksellaceae > Epilithonimonas. Next base: position 16,829 of record QFQW01000065.1, read on the forward strand.
AAAAAATAATTATTGTAATATTTTGACTTTTCATAACCACAATTATGATTATGAGCAAAGAGTGACTTTTATTAATTTTCTAAGATATTTATATGACAAAAAAAACAAGAAAACAGATCATTATCCAAAATTGTTTTTGCCAATAAAATTGTACAATAAAAATCAATAAAAACCCACAGATCAAATAGTAATTGACAAAATTTGAGACTAAATCTTTTTCCTCACAGTCCTCTGCTCTATCCTTTTCTCATAATTCTCGCCTTGGAAAATCCTTTGAACCATAATTCCGGGAATATGGATTTCGTTCGGGTCTAGTTGTCCAGGTTCTACCAACTCTTCCACTTCAGCAATGGTAATTTTTCCGGCTCCAGCCATTGGAAAATTAAAATTACGAGCCGAACCTTGAAAATCAAATTATATTAAAAAATAAAATTATGATACACAAAAGTATATTATTTCCATAATTTCTATGAATGCTGGAGAAATCGGTCAGAAATAATTTTGAATCTTAAGTTGCATTTTAGGAATTAAAAATTTGATTTCTTTGAAAAATATTGCCCCAAATTTTTTGGTGAATTTAATATTTGCGTAAATACATTTTACAAAAATAAATGTTAATTTAGAATTTAAATAATAATACAAGCGAGATGGAGATCAATCCCTTCGGCTACCAACTTCTTGAATCTAAAAAGGAGACAAGAAGCCTTACAGATTTTTCTTTTGAATACAAGCTTTATCCAAAAGAATACAATACATTTGACAGTCTTGGGGAATGTTTACTGATCATAGGAAAGAAAGATGAAAAGGGATAAGTGCCTACAAAAAGTCATTAGAACTAAGAAAATATGAGGAAAATAATTAATGACCAAAAATAAATCCTCCTACTCCATTACAATAGCTATAAAAAGCATCAAAGGATTTTGAGACCACCTGCAACATAATGAATATACCCGTCTACTATGTTTAAATCAATACTATTATTTACATCAATCTTTTGTTCCGCTATCTTTTCTGTCAATGCCCAAAAGCCCATCACAGATAGTTTTATCGCTCACAAAATGGAAGAGCTGCATATTCCCGGATTTGAAGCAATAGCCATAAAGAATGGCAAAATAGTGTGGACCGGTTATTACGGTTTCCAGGATTTGGAAAAGAAAATACCTGTAACGGAATCTACTCTTTTTGAAGCTGCTTCCACATCCAAAACCATCACTGCAGCAGCCGTTATGCAACTATATGCAGAGAAAAAAATAGATCTAGACGCAGACATCAACCAATACCTGGATTTTAAAATTGTCAATCCCAAATTTCCTAAAACGCAGATAACTATCGGGCAATTGCTTCGTCACCGTTCATCGATAGATGATAATGTAGATTACCTGAGTCAGTTTTGGGAAACCAATCATGGTGATGCTAAAATTCCTTTGGGCACATTCATCAAAGAATATTTTTCCACCACTGGAAAACATTATGATAAGGCAAAAAATTTCCATGACTATGCGCCCGATGCCCAAGCCGAATACTCAAATATGGGTATCGCCTTGCTAGGCTATCTGGTAGAACGAATCACCGGCAAACCGTTTGAAACCTATTGCAGAAATGAAATTTTCTCACCGCTCGAAATGAATAAAACAAGCTGGTTTCTGAAAGAGATTGATACTTCAAAATTAGCAATGCCTTACAGTTATTCCGATTCTTTAAAGCAAAACGTAGCTTTAGGATTCGGAGGTTTTCCCGATTATCCTGCCGGCGGTTTACATAGCAACGTAACAGAGTTTGCCCATTTTTTAATTGCCTGGACACAAAGCGGAAACTGGAACGGTAAAACAGTCTTTCCCCCAAAAGCCATCCAAAAACTTACGCCCGATGAGTTTGATCTCGGTTTCTATACATGGTTCCAATACGCAACAGACAAGGGTGAAATCCTGTACATGCACACAGGGAAAGCCATCGGCGTGTCTTCTTTTATCTCCTATAATCCCGCTAACAAAAAAGGACTAATATTTATTTGTAACGGCGATATTAATAATGGCAAGGATTGGCGGAGTATCATAGATACTTTATACGGCGATGTATTTCGATAACCGCCTACTCCTAAAAAAACAATAAAATGAAAACAGCTCTACTACTTATAGACATTCAAAACGATTATTTTCATGACGGCAAAGCAGAACTTGTAAACCCCGACAAAGCAAGCAGTAATGCCAGACTGTTACTCCATCAGTTTAGAAAGAAAAATGAACCTGTTATTCATATTCAGCATATTGCAAGCCGCCCCGATGCGACATTTTTTCTTCCCGGTACAAAAGGGGTGGAGATCCATAATGATGTAAAACCTACAGCTACCGAACAAATTATTATCAAACATTACCCCAACAGTTTCCGAGAGACCAATGTGCTGGAGTATCTTAAATCCAAAAACATAACAGATCTGGTTATTTGCGGTATGCAAACACATATGTGTGTAGATGCAACAACAAGAGCTGCAAAAGATTTTGGATTTAATTGCGTGGTAGTTGGGGATGCTTGTGCAACAAAAGACCTTGAAATAAATAGAGTAAAAGTAAAAGCTTACGACGTGCAGACAGCTTTTTTATCAGCATTGAATTATTTTTATTCAACAGTAATGACGACGGAACAATATTTGAAAAATGAATACTAAGCCATTGTAAAATCTGAGATAGTATTCTTCTACAAAATTATGGTACATAAAAGTAAATTATTCACAAAAATATTTCTCAAGAATAATCGAACTGTCTAACAAGATCTATAATTCCAGACACCAAATTTATCCTTTCTCATATTTCATTCACTATTAGAAAAACCGTTTCAAACACAATTATACTGAATTACTTCTCTAATTTTTTCAAATTGGCTTAATACACCTATGTTCGAGCCACATTTAATTATTCTATTGTTTTTTAATTAGTAGTAAAAATCCTCAATATGACATTCGTCATATAAAATTACCAATTCCCCAATAATTTAACATTTTTTATAAAATATCAAAAATCAACATACTGATTTTCGTCATTATTTAATAACCTAACAAATGTCATATCTAATTTTTAATCAATATTTGTTAAAAAAGTAATATTTATTGATAAAAAAATAATTCAACGAAAGACAAAATCAATAAGCATTATTTAAAATATTTATCAATATCATAATCGATAGCACTAATAAGATTTTTGTCATCATAAAAAAATAGCAATATAATTATCATAACCATACCTTTGATGTATCAAAAACAAAAAATATATAATTATAACATTTAAATTTTAAGAAAATGAAAACAACGAAAAATCTAATTAAGGCTGTTTTAACATTTGGAGTTTTATTATTAACTCAATTAACAAATGCTCAAAAATTAACTATTCAAAGTTCAAATATAAAAATTGATGGAACTTCTACATTACACGCTTGGGATATGACGTCAAAACAATCCACATTCTCTGGAACAGTTGCCGGAAATAATATTACAAATGTAAGATTTGTAATGAAAGCTAACTCGCTGAAAAGTAATGAATCCGGTTTAGATAAAAATGCATACAAAGCATTAAATACTGAAAAATACCCAGACATTGTTTTTACAGCGACATCCATTCCTACTAGCGGAACTGCAACTATAACAGGTAACTTAACAATTACCAATACTACAAAAGAAATAAAAATCCCAGTAACAGTAACTAAATCCGGAGACGTCTACGCCATCAAAGGTAGTACAAAGATTAAAATGACAGCATTTGGTGTTACTCCTCCAAAATTAATGATGGGTACAATCAAAACCGGTGATGATCTTACAATCACAATTAATGTAAGTGTAAAATAATTAATTAAAATAATTAAAATTCTGTT
>QFQW01000066.1 GCA_003248755.1 Chryseobacterium sp.
CGTCGAATCTTCGATTTGTGTTCAAAATCCCTCGCTTTTTAAATTTAAAAATCGCATTTTTGCAAACCTTCTCAAGCATAAATCAATGAAACGTCTTGACGTTCCATCTGACTTTAAAAACAATAAAAATTAAGATGAAACTTTGTATTGCCGAAAAACCAAGCGTTGCGCGTGATATAGCCAAAGTTTTGGGCGCTACAACTCCCAAAAGCGGTTATATGGAAGGAAACGGCTATTGCGTTACCTGGACTTTCGGTCATCTTTGTACTTTGAAAGAACCGCACGATTATGCTTCGCATTACAAATCCTGGGATTTGATTTTTTTGCCTATAATTCCCAAACAATTCGGAATCAAATTAATTGATAATAATGGTGTCGAGAAACAATTTCAAACTATAGAAAAACTGGTTCAGGAATGTGATGAGGTCATTAACTGTGGGGATGCCGGTCAAGAAGGAGAATTGATTCAGCGTTGGGTTTTGCAGAAAGCGAAATGTGACAAACCAATGAAAAGGTTGTGGATTTCTTCTTTGACAGAAGATGCGATAAAAGAAGGTTTTGAAAATCTGAAACCAGCCGATGATTACAAAAATCTTTATTTGGCTGGCAATGCCAGAGCTATTGGCGATTGGCTTTTGGGAATCAATGCCACGAGATTATTCACAAAAAGATTTGGTGGAAACAAGGGTGTTTTGTCGATTGGACGAGTTCAGACACCAACTTTGGCGATGCTTGTTCAGCGTCAAAAAGAGATTGACGCTTTTACGCAGGAAGAATATTGGGAACTCAAAACCAAATACCGGGATGTGCTTTTCAGTGCGTCAATTGACCGATTGAAAACGTTGGAAAAAGCAGAACGAGGCTTGGAATATCTCAAACAGAATCAATTTGAGATTGTCTCTTTTGAAATCAAAGAAGGAAAAGAAAAAAATCCGAGATTGTTCGATTTGACGGGGCTTCAGGTTGAAGCTAATAAAAAATACGGTTTCTCGGCAGAACAAACTTTGAATTATATCCAGAGTCTTTACGAAAAAAAATATACAACTTACCCAAGGGTTGATACGACTTATTTATCCGAAAATCTTTATCCGAAAATTGCCGGGATTTTAAGAAGTATGACTATTTATTCGGAGTTTACAGCGCCGTTGCTGGTTCAGCCTATTCCGAAAACAAAAGCAGTTTTTGATGATACGAAAGTGACCGACCACCACGCCATTATTCCGACAGAAATTCCACCTTCATCCAATCTTAACCGGGAAGAAAAACTCGTTTATGATTTGGTAGCGAGACGATTCATCGCTGTTTTTTATCCTGAATGTAAAATTTCAAATACTTTAGTAGAAGGTCAGGTTGGAACGATTCCTTTCAAAGCTTCGGGGAAACAAATTTTAGAGCCGGGCTGGAGAATCATTTATGCCAGAGATAAAAAAGAAGAGAAAGACGAAAAAGATAAAGACGAGGAACAAAGCATCCCGGAATTCGTTGCCGGTGAAAAAGGAGACCACGAACCTTTGATTCATCAGGGGAAAACCTCGCCACCAAAACCATACACAGAAGCAACTTTGCTAAGAGCAATGGAAACGGCTGGGAAACAGGTTGAAGATGAAGAATTGCGTGAAATGCTCAAGAATAACGGCATCGGAAGACCGTCAACACGAGCAAATATCATCGAGACACTTTTCAAAAGAAAATACATCGAAAAGAAACGTAAAAATCTCATTGCCACACAAACCGGAATCGAATTAATCGACACTATAGAAGACGAGCTTCTTAAAAGTCCGGAACTAACCGGAGAATGGGAATCGAAACTCAGAAAAATCGAAAAAGGGGAGTATGAAGCCAATCAGTTCAAAGAAGAATTGATAGAAATGGTTACAAATTTAACTCAAAAGGTTATCAGCGGAAAAGGAAAAGTTATTAATTTCGAAGAAGAAAAACCTGCTCCTAAAGAAAAAACACCAAGAGTAAAAACCGAGATTATCTGGACGGAAACCCAATGTCCGAAATGCAAATCCAATAACCTGATGAAAGGAAAAACTGCTGTTGGATGTTCCGATTATAAAGGTTGTGGCTTCAAAGTTCCATTCGAAATATTCGGGAAAAAATTATCAGACAAACAATTACAAGATTTGATTTTGAAAAGTAGAACTTCCAAACTAAAAGGTTTTACAGGTGAACAGGAAGAAGGTGTTCTAATCCTAAACGAAGATTTTTCCATCACTTTAAAATATAAGATTTCTTAAAATATAATCCTTTCAGAAACTCTGAAAGGATTTGTTGAAAAATATAAACTTATTCTTTTACCAGCTTTTCCGCCTGTCAAAGGGCTCTCGCTTTGTCATTCTGAGGCTCTCGAAGAGTTCACTCAAGTCGGACTGTAGCAATTCAATGTTCCAAAGTTATACTTAATATATTTGTACAATACTTATACAATTGTGGGTACAGATAAAAATTAAACGGAATAATGAATTGAGCAATCGATTTTACAAAATAAAAATATTAACTCTCCAAAAACATTATTCACCTCGAAAAACTAAAAACAGCGATACGCTTTTTTCCACATAATTCTTATTAATTGCTTCAAATTTCTTTAATTTGCAATGCTAAAAATAATTCAACAATGATTATTCAACCTAGAACAAGAGGATTTATTTGTTTGACTGCACATCCGGACGGAGCGCATCAAGCTGTAAAAAACCAGATAGAATATGTAAAGTCGAAAGGCGAAATTAAAAACGGGCCTAAAAAAGTATTGGTAATTGGTGCTTCTACAGGTTTTGGTTTGTCTTCAAGAATCGCTGCTGCTTTTGGTTCAGATGCCGCGACAATCGGGGTTTTTTTCGAAAAACCAGCATCTGAAGGAAAAATGGGAACAGCAGGTTGGTACAATTCTGCTGCTTTTGAAAAAGAAGCCCACGCTGCCGGACTTTACGCAAAGAGTATCAATGGCGATGCATTTTCTGACGAAGTGAAAAAAGAAACCATTGAGCTGATTAAAAAAGACCTTGGTCAGGTGGATTTGGTAGTGTACAGTTTGGCTTCACCGAGAAGAACACACCCAAAAACAGGTGTGGCTTATGCGTCAGTTTTGAAGCCGATTGGTCAGCCATTTACTAATAAAACAGTTGATTTTCATACAGGTATAGTTTCTGATATTACAATTAATCCTGTTGAAAATGACGAAGATATTGCCAACACGGTTGCTGTAATGGGAGGTGAAGACTGGAAATTCTGGATAGAAGATCTGAAAGCGGCAGGTGTTTTGGCAGAAGGTGTTAAAACAGTGGCTTATTCTTACATTGGTCCGGAATTAACTTTTCCAATCTATAGAAACGGAACAATCGGTCAGGCGAAAAATGATTTGGAAGCAACCGTTCCTGTTTTGAATGGTTTACTGAAAGACCTGAACGGTATATCCTATGTTTCTGTGAACAAAGCTTTGGTAACACAGTCCAGTTCAGCGATTCCTGTAGTTCCATTGTACATTTCTTTGCTGTATAAAGTGATGAAGGCTAAAGGAACGCACGAAGGAACAATCGAACAGATGCAGAGATTGTTTGCTGACAGATTATATACTGAAAATGGAGAAGTTTCTTTGGATGAAGCAGGAAGAATCAGAGTGGATGACTGGGAAATGGCAGATGATGTTCAGGCAGAAGTTGCTAAATTATGGAATCAAATTTCTACAGAAAATCTTTCTGAAATCAGTGATATCGAAGGTTACAGAAAAGAATTTTTCAACCTTTTCGGTTTTGAATTGGATGGAATTGATTATGAAAAAGATGCTAACGAGAACGTACAAGTTCCAAGTATAGAAGCTTAATTTTCATAAAATATATACACAAAAAACGGCTACTGAAAAAGTAGCCGTTTTTGTTATTGTTGAGATTGAGATTTTATCTCTTTTTGTTTTACATCGTAGTTGTGAAGTAGATTATGTTCTGGAGTTTGCTCGATAGCGTGCATTATTTTGTCTAGAATTTCCGTTGCAGATTCGTTATCATAATCGATATCCAAAGCCGGTTTAAACTCCATTGTTGGTTTCACGCCAGTTACTTTGATTTTTAAGCCTTTCTTGTCAAAAGCTCTTCGGAATCCATTGATTTTAATTGGAATTACAATAGGTCTCTGATTTTTGATCAATTTAGCCGTTCCTTTTCTACCTTGTGCAAAAGCTGACGTCGTCCCTTGCGGAAATGTAATTACCCAACCATTATCTAGAGCTTTCATAATGTTTTCAACTTCAGTAAGGTCAACCATTCTGTTGACATTTTTACCTTCGGCTCTCCAAGTTCTTTTTACGGTTACTGCACCTGCGATTTTAAAGATTCTCGCCAGAATTCCTTTATTCATTGTTTCTTCTGCAGCTACATAATAGAAGTCTACTTTTGGATTGAGAAGATAAACCGGATTTTTTATCGTGTTGTGATAACCGTTATTCACAGCGCAAAATGCGTGGTACATTGCAGCAACATCAGCAAAGTAAGTCTGATGATTGGAAACGAAAAGTACATTGCTATCTGGCAAATCCGTAAGATTTTCTGTTCCGGTAATCTTCAGTTTATTAAAACCATTGAATCTTCTGTAAGAAACAATTCCCAAAATGAAAATAATTATCCTTTTCAGAATATAGATATTCCCAAAGGAATCGGTAAAAATATTTTTTTTTGCCATTGATATTTGATTATAATTTCTAAGGTCGGAAATTACTGCAAAATTAAACATTTTTTAACAAGTTGCTGAACTCGCTCAAAATCATCGAAGTAGCACCCCAAATGATGTAGCCATTGAAATCAATCACAGGAACTTCGTAACCCTTTGTAGAAGGTAAAGCCATTATTTTTGGCTGGTCTGGCAGACTTAATAAAGATGAAATCGGGAATTCTATCAATTCAACAGCTTCGGTTTCCTGCAAAAGGAATTCCGGATTTTTCTTGGTATAAGAAACAAACGAATGAACATAGAAATTACTGGGCGGAATATAAATTGGCGACATCTCGCGGATGATTCTAACATAATGCTCATCGATTCCCAACTCTTCCGAAGTTTCGCGTTTTGCAGTGTAAGAAAAATCAGGGTCTTCTTTTTCTCTTTTTCCTCCGGGCAATGATATTTGTCCGCTGTGTCTGTCATTTTCATTCACACTTCTTACAATCAGTGGAAAATGCCATTCATTATTCTTGAGATATAGGAGGATATTAACAGCTGCAAACTTCGGATTCTTTGTTAGAATATCTTCATAGCTGAAGACAGGACGATATGGCGGAGAATAAATTTTGTGCGCATTTTCTCCCAATAATTCTGCTTCTTTGATATCTCTGAGTAAATCTTTTCCAAAAATCTGCATATCTCAAAGATAAGGAAATTTGTAAGATTTGAATATGCGTTTTATCACAAAGGCACAAGTTTTTAATTTATAATACTTAAAAAAAGTCGCAAAGATTGACTTTGCGACTTTTATATAATAATTTGTTGTTATTGTGCTTTTGCGATAAAAAATTAAAGTGTAATTCCTCTTCCGGCATAGAAATCAAGAACTTTGATACTGAACAGATAATTATATTTTGCCTGAGCTACAGAACCTTGCGCATTAGCATAATTATTTCTTGCAATATTGATATCGTAGATTGTAGAACGTCCGGCTTCGTAACTTTTCTCAGCAAAATCCAAAGCTAGCTTTGTGCTTTTTTCGGCTTCGATTGCAGCCAAATAAACTTCATAATTAGAATCTGCGTTGAACTGAGCCTGTTGGATATCCTGTTTCAATTGGAATTTCTGTTGTTCCAAATTATTTTTGGCAATTACCTCATTGATTTTCGTCTGCTCAACCTGCAGTTTTGTAATTCCTTTGTTGAAAATCGGAATATTTGCTGATAAACTTAACTGTTGTCCAAAATTATCACTGTATTGCTGTGTGAAATTTCTTTCGGTTATTGCAACAGGATTACCGGCTGCATCTATGCTGTAACCAAGTGTATTTTTATTCAAAAGATTATTGTAAAAACTTCCTATACCGGCTGTTGCAGATATCGTTGGGTAAAAATTAGTTTTCACAACCTCTGTCTGTGCTTCTGCTGCTTTTATTCTTGTTTCAGCTGCTTTTACAATAGGTTGATTCTGATAAGCGATATTAAGAACATCTTCCACAGATTCTGTTTGAGGCATCAATTCATCAGGAACTGGAATATCAACAACATCAAATGTCTTGTAATCTGGAAGCTGAAGAAGCTGAGCCATTGCAAATAATGCTTTATCAACATTGATTTGAGCCGTTTTTACATTTTGCTTTTCTCTTGCTAATGACGCTGTTGCTTCCGCTAAAACCGTTTGGGCTGTTGTTCCGACATCAGTCGTAATTTTCGCACGGTCGTATAATTTCTGGGCATTATCCATCGCACTTTCAGAGATTTTCTTGATTTCTCTGTTCAGCATCACATTCAGGTATTGCTGTGCAATTTGCAATGCAATATTATTTTTAATAGTTTCTATATCCTGCAGACTTGCTTCAACATCAAAGCCAGTTTTACGGATTGTTTTCTCAAGTCTTCCATTGTTGTAAACTAACATACTTGCGCCAACATTAGCGCCGTTGTAATAGCTGTCGTTTCTAATACTGCTTGTCCCGACTAAGGTTTGCCCGAAGTTCGCATTATTATTAATTGTTCCGGAAACAGAAGGCAGATATTCCTTTTTTGCCATTTCCAGATTTTTTGTCTGTACATCTTTGTTATAAGCCTGCGCCTGGATTTGCAAATTGTTTTTAATTGCATAATCCACACATTCCTGAATCGTCCATTTCTTCTGAGAAAATCCCCAAACTCCTATTGACAAAAGCGAAATACAAAATACCTTTTTAAGCATAAAAGAAAAATTATATACAATAAGACTTCGGAATTGTAAAAATGTTACGTCTGTAATTAAATTTTTTTCGAATTTAATTAATGAAAAAAATCATAAAATATTTTTTCAAAGGCTGTAACAATTCCTTATTCGGATTTACTTATAATGTAAAATCCAGACAATGTCTCATCCGATTCTGAAAATAGAAGATGTTAACAAATCTTACGATACGGGGAAAAGTAAACTCCACGTTCTGAAGGGTATTAATCTTAATATCAATCAAGGCGAGTTTGTTTCTATTATGGGAAGTTCCGGTTCCGGGAAATCGACCTTGCTTAATATCATTGGAATCTTGGACGAGGCTGATAACGGAATCTATGAGCTTGACGGATTTCCTATCAAACATCTTACAGAAGTAAAAGCGGCAGAATATAGAAGCCGTTTCATCGGATTTATTTTCCAGTCATTTAATTTGATTAATTATAAAACGGCTTTGGAAAACGTAGCGCTTCCATTATATTATCAAAACGTTTCCAGAAAGGAAAGAACAAAAAAAGCCTTAGAGTATCTGGAAAAAGTAGGATTGAAAGAATGGGCAGAACACCTTCCAAGTGAACTATCCGGCGGACAGAAACAAAGAGTTGCTATCGCAAGAGCTTTAATCTCTGAACCGAAATTAATCCTTGCCGATGAACCAACTGGAGCTTTGGATTCCAAAACGACTCACGATATTATGAAATTGCTTCAGGAAATCAATAACGAAGGAAAAACTATTGTGGTTGTAACGCACGAAAATGATGTTGCGGCACAAACCAAAAGAAATGTTGTCCTGAAAGACGGCAGAATAGAAAGTGATAAGTTCATCAAACAAATCGTATTATAATAAAGGCTTCGAGAGCCTCAGCCTGACAAAAAGCTAACCACAAATAAACCAACAACCAAAATATGTTTGATTTAGACCGCTGGCAAGAGATATTTAGTTCTATTCGCAGTAATGTATTGCGGACAGTGCTTTCCGGGTTTACTGTTGCGTTGGGATTATTCATTTTCATTGTTTTGTTTGGAATTGGTAATGGACTTAATAATTCATTTGCAAAAGCATTTACAAGAGATGCAACCAATCTGATAATGGTTTGGGGTGGAAAAACAACAATTCCTTACGCAGGTTTGCAATCAAATAGAACGATTACTTTTAATAATGATGATTTTGATGCGATTGTAAAAGAAAGCAAAGGAAAATTAGAATATGCTTCGCCGAGATATCAGACGAACCTCACTGTGAAATATGGAAAAGAAAGTGGGCGTTACCAAATCAACGGTGTTTTGGGAGATGAAAAATTTCTGGAAAACAGAACAATGATTGATGGTCGTTATATCAACGAACGGGATAATGAACTGAAACAAAACGTTGCAGCCATCGGAAGAATGGTTTGGCGGGATTTGATAAGAGACGGAAATCCAATTGGAAAAGATTTGGAAATCAACGGAACCATGTTCAAAGTTGTGGGTGTCTTTTCTGACCCTGGCGGCGATTGGGATGAGCGACATATTTCTGTTCCTCTTTCCACGCTTCAACAGATGAAGAAAAGTTCTGATACAATTAGTACAGTAATGCTTTCTTATAATCCAAATATGACGCCCGATGAAGGTGTGAAATACGGAGACCAATTAGAGAAAAATATCAGAGCAAGACACAAAATTTCTCCGGAAGACCAGCAGGGAATTAGAATTAATAATAATGCGAAAAACACGCAGGATTCTTTTGCTTTCTTGTTTGTGATTACGGCAGTTGTAGGATTTATTGGACTTGGGACTTTGTTGGCGGGAATCATTGGTATTAGTAATATAATGGTTTACATCATCAAAGAAAGAACGAAAGAAATAGGTGTAAGAAAAGCAATTGGCGCAAAACCATCAGGAATTGTGGCTTTAATTTTACAGGAAAGCATTGTGATTACAGTAATTTCTGGGTTTATAGGCGTAGGGCTGGGTGTTTTGGCTTTGAAATTAATTGGAAATAATCTCGAAGATTACTTCATCACAGAGCCATCCGTAGGTTGGGGATTAATTACGGCTGCATTTTTCTGTTTGGTGCTTTCAGGTGCTATTGCAGGATTTGTCCCGGCTTACAAGGCTTCGAAGATAAAACCGATTGAGGCACTTAGAACAGATTAGGCAAATAGAGTTTTAGAGTGTTAGAATTTGAGAGAAATTGGAAATAGAGTAATGAAATCATTTATCAATTATCATTAATCATTTATAAACAAAAACGTGAATATACTTTTCAAAAGAGATACTTGGCAGGAGATTTATTATTCCCTTCGGAATAATAAGCTCAGAACGTTTCTTACGATGATAGGCGTGGGTTGGGGTATGTTTTTGTATGTAAGTTTGCTAGGAGCGGCAAAAGGGATGGAAAATGGTTTCAATAAGTTGTTTTCCGGATTTGCGACCAACTCGATTTTTCTTTGGCCACAGAATACGAATATTCCTTACGAAGGTTTCGCAAAAGGTAGAAAAATGGATCTTCATCTAAAAGATATCGAATATATAACAAAGAAAGTTCCGGAGATAGATTATATCTCGCCTCAAAGTGTGAGAGGTAATTTTGGAACAGCGGGCGAGCAGATTTCCCGAAACGGAAAGAAAAATACTTATATGATTACCGGCGATTTTCCAGTTGGTAATCAGATTTCCAAGAAGAAATTGTTATTTGGAAGATATATCAATGATGCTGACATTCAAGGAAAAAAGAATGTGATTGTGATAGGAGAGGAGATTTATAAAAACCTTTTCGATGCCAAGAAAAATGAAGACCCCATTGGAAAATCGGTCAATTTGAAAGGAATATTTTTCAATGTTATTGGTGTTTTTCGGGTAGGAAAAGTTGGTGGTATGGAGAATGACCAATCGGCTTATATTCCATTTTCTACTTATTCCGGGATGTATAATGAAGGTGATAAAGTTGGATTTTTTGCGATTGTAGGGAAACCTAATGCTGAAGCAGCAGTTGTAGAGACAAAAGTGAAAGACGAACTGAAAAAAATCAATCACGTTTCGCCGGAAGATACTAATGCATTTGGAACTTTTAACCTCGCTAAAGAATTCAAAAAGATAACAGGATTTCTGACAGGAATGCAGTTGCTGACAATTGTTGTAGGGACATTGACAATCTTAGCAGGTGTCATTGCTATTTCAAATATCTTATTAATTACAGTAAAAGAGAGAACCAAAGAAATAGGAATCAGAAGAGCTTTGGGAGCAAAACCGGCTGAAGTTCGGAATCAGATTTTATTGGAAAGTGTTGTGATTACTTTATCATCGGGATTGTTGGGATTTTTATCAGGGATTTTTCTTTTGATAATTCTAAATATCGCGACAATGAATAACGATGCTTTTCCTTTTTACAATCCAACGGTGGACTACGGAAATGTATTTTCAGCAATGGGAATTATGATTTTCCTTGGATTGATAATCGGATTGATTCCGGCACAACGAGCGGTAAAGATTAAACCGATTGAAGCATTGAGAACGGAGTAAACTAATAATTAACAATTAATAATTAAACTATATATTTCGATATAATGGAAAAAGAAAAAAAGAAATTTACATTCAAGAAAGCAATATCCATATTTCTTGGATTACTGTTTGTAGTAGCTTTGGTTGGCGGAATCGGTTATCTTATTAAATCCAATTCAGCTGAGAATGAAGTCTTCCTGACAAGAAAACCAAGCATTAAAAACTTGGATGACAAAGTAATGGCAACAGGGAAAATAGAACCTCGTGAAGAAATCGAAATCAAACCAAATATTGCCGGAATCATCCAAAGCATCAATGTAGATGAAGGTGACAAAGTAGAAGCCGGACAGTTGCTTGCAACGATTAGAATCGTTCCAAATATTACTGAAGTGAACAACGCGACAATGCAGGTTAATAATACGCAAATCCAATTAGCAAATGCCAAAGTGAATGTTGATAATCAACAGAAACAATACGAAATGCAGGCAAAATTGTACAAACAGGGTGTGATTTCTAAGCAAGAATACATTACAGCGCAACAGCAATTGGAAACTACTATTCAACAACAGAAAATAGCAGTGCAACAACTGAATGCCGCACAAAAACAACTGCAGATTGTAAGAACAGGAGCAACACCTGAATTACAAAGTATGGCAACCACCCAAGTTCGTGCAAAAGCAGCTGGAACGGTTTTAGAAATTCCTGTAAAAGTCGGAAGCCAGGTAATCGAGGCGAACTCGTTCAATGCCGGGACAACAATCTGTTCTATTGCAGACCTTAATTCATTGATTTTTAAAGGTGATATCGATGAAGCTCAAGCCGGAAAATTGAAACAGGGAATGGATATGAGTGTCGTAATCGGTGCTTTACAAAACAAATCTTTTCCCGGAAAATTAACTTTGATTGCTCCAAAAGGAACGGAGGAAAGTGGAACAATTAAATTCGCGGTTGAAGGTGATGTTTTCAATAAAACCGGGGAGTATATCAGAGCCGGTTTTAGTGCAAATGGAGAAATATTATTGAGTTCTCAGAAAAATGCATTACTTTTGGATGAGTCACTGATTCAATATGAAAAGGGGAACAACAAATCCTTTGTAGAGGTGAAACAACCGAATGGAAGCTTTAAAAAAGTATATGTTAAGTTAGGTTCAAGCGATGGAATCAATGTTCAAATCCTTTCGGGAATTGATAAAAATGCAGAGGTCAAAGTTTGGAATCCTTCTGACAAAGATAAAGAAGAACTGAAAGACAAAAAGAAATAGACCTTTAATTATATTATAATTGTTAAAAGAATCCGTCTCGTTTTTATAGCGAGACGGATTTTTTGATGATATTGTATATCATTGTCCGTTTTTTCCTACGGAATGATATTTCCACAGCGCTATGGGGGTAATGCACATACCTCTATGGGAGTAACACACATGCCTCTATGGGAGTTGCTCCTATTGCTTTGTAGGATAGTTTAAGGTAAAATGAAAAATCAAATAAACGTTCAGTATATAAAAAAACCTGCATATAACTTTGCAGGTTTTTGAATTTTATTCGGATGAATATTACATTGGTCCCTGTTGGTCATCTCCGCCATCATTAGCGTTGATGTCTTTTTTCTTTTTAGGCTGTTCCACTTTTTCACCTTGTTTGAATTTGTAAGTGAAAGAAATGGCAAACTGTCTTGGCTGCCATTGCATATAATTTTCTGAAGTGAAGTCTCCATTATAATTTACATTTCGCATTGCTCTTGTATTGAAAACATCTTGGATATTGAACGAGATAGTTCCGTTTCCACCTAAAACTGTCTTAGATGCACCAAAGTTGACAGCATACATAGATTTTCGGTCTAAGCTGGCCGTTTTTCTTGGGCCTCCATAAAAACCTTGTACTTGGAAGCTTAATGTTTTATCTAATTTGAAAGTCGAAGTCAATCTAGATCTCATTGACACTCCTTTTCCATCAAATGATAGAGATTGCTTCATTAAAATTGGGTCGAAATAATCTCCTGTTGTGCTATATCTGAATCCATCCACGTTTCCTAAGAATTTCAACCACTTTGTCGCATCCCAGCTGAAGTTAACTTCCAGTCCGATTCTGTCATCAGTCCCCACGTTGACAGGTCTTGTGTGGATAACTGTTTGCGGGACATTATTAATAGTCTCAGGTTTACTATATGAAATGATTTTTACATCATCTGTCTGATGTCTGTAATACAATGTAGGATTTATGATAAAACTTTTTTTAGATATACTGTAGCCTACTTCATAAGCGTCAACATAAGATGGATTTAAATCAATATTTCCATCAAAGATATTCAGATTATTATTGTAGTTCGGATTTGGAATCATAAAGAAAGAACGTGGTCTATCTATTCTTCTGGAATAATTTACAAGGAATTGATTGTCTTTGGAAATTTCATAACTTAAGAAAACACTCGGGAAAAGATTATTGTAATTTTTCTTTTTGTTATTGATAGGTGGTTCATAGAAATCTTGGTCAGGTTGTAAAAGATTTTGATAATTGATAGTTACGTTTGATAGTTCATCTCTTAGACCCACTTGATAACTAACTTTGCCGATTTTACTTTTGAACTGTAGATAAAATGCATTGAACATTTCTTTATAATCTGCAGTATATGAATATAATCCTAAATAATTAAGTGTGGTATTAGTGGAAGTGCTTTCCTGAACCATATTGTTATAGTCGTTCTGATTGATATCCAATCTATAACCAGCACTCAAACTAGAGTTTTCACCAATTGGCAATTCGTAATCAACTTTACCAACCAAGGTCTTGTTGACTGTCTTTTGATTTATAATATTCAATAGGTTGAAAGCACCATTTTTAGTTTCATCGATTCCAGTAAAGTTATTTGATCTGTTTCTTTGAAGGCTTAATGATAATGAAATATTTTGACCTTTGTCATCGAATTTGTGATCTAGTCCAAAATCCCCTTGAAAAGCCAAATTGGAGTTTCTTCCTGTGTTCAACCTTTGAGTAAAGATAGATGTTCCTCCAAAGTATCTTTCATTAGTATCCGTATATCCATTACTGTCATTATTAAAAGTTCTTACAGTACCAGAGGCGTTCACGGATGTTTTCTCATTGATGTCATAAATTAGTCCTGTTGTAGCATTATAGTTTTCACCTTTGGTTTTGGTAATAGCATCTGAATTTCTGGTCGAAAGGTCACCAGTGCTACCACTGTAGTAATTAATATCATTTCTATTGGTGTTTTTAGACTCTCGGTATCCACCGCCACCATTTACAAAGACAGTTAGATTTCCTTTTCTCCAACTTAGGTTGGTATTTAGGTTGGTCTGAGGAAGATAGCCCAGAGTTCCGGTAACACTGCCGTTGAACCCTGCTTTCTTACTCTTTTTAAGAATAATATTAAGGATACCTGCTGTTCCGCTCGCCTCAAATTTTGAAGATGGATTAGTGATAACTTCGATTTTTTCTATTTGATCTGCGGGTATACTTTGTAAAGCATTGGCGCCATCATCAATTCCCAATAAAGCAGAAGGTTTTCCGTTGATTAGAAATTTAACATTGCTGCTACCTCTCATAGAAACAGAACCATCTGTTCCGACTTCTACGGATGGGACATTTGTTAAAACATCTTGTAAACTTCCCCCTTTGCTCACTATATCCTGCGAAGGATCATAAGTCTTCTTATCCAGCTCCACTTTATAAGGTTTTGTGGACTGTGCAGTAATTACAACTCCCTGGATATCTGTCGTGTTATTAAGATTTGCTTTTCCGTCAGAAACAATAACAAATGGTGCAATGGCTCCGGCTTTTTCTACTCGGATTGTTTGAGTGAATTTCTTATAATCAACAGCCTCGATGCTTACATCATAGCTTCCTGGAGCAAGGTCTAATTTATAATTTCCGTCTACATCTGCCAGTGCTGCATCACTCAATTGAGCATTTTGTTGATTTTTGAAAGTTATTGATGCGTATCCCACACCTCCATTTGCATCTTTTACGTTTCCAGAAACGTTTACTTTTTGCTGAGCCATTACGAAGCTTGCTGCTCCGATAGTCAATGCCAGTCCAAAGATTCTTTTCTGAAATACACTTACAATTTCCGTTCGTTCCATTCTAGTTTATTTTTCGCTTTTAGCTCTTTATTATTTTATTTGTTTGCTGTTCAGCCAATCTTGATAGGCTTTCGCATTTCTGGCGTGTTCAGCATCATTATCTGTGAATTTATGATAACCGAATCTCGCAGGGTCGGCGCACATAAAAATGTAATTATTATTTTCTGCTTCCAAAACTGCATCTAGAGAGTTTTTGTCAACAATACAAATCGGTCCGGGAGGAATTCCTTTATTCGCATAAGTGTTATACGGTGAAGGCTCTTTCAAGTATTTGTAATAAACTCTTTTGATTTGTTGAGTGAAATTACTCGCTTTGTTCACTGCGTAGATTACAGTGGGGTCACTTTGCAATTTCATTCCTTTTTTATACCGATTAAGGTATAATCCTGCGATTGTTCTTTGTTCATCTGGTTTTCCTCCGGATTCTTTATAAACGATTGACGCTAAAGCATAAATCTGGTCTCTCGTTAAGCCGGATTTTTTTTCTTTTTCGATTCTGTCAGCTGTCCAAAAATCTTTGTAATCATTTTCAAATTTGTCAAAGAATTCTTTTGGCGTCACCGTCCAGAAAAAATCATAAGTATTATTGAAGAAATATTTTTTGAGGTCTTCTGCATTCTTATAACCTTTATTGATAGCAATTTCGTCAAGTTTTTTAACAAATTTCGTAGAATCGATTTCTGTTTTTTTTGTCACTCTACCAACCATTTGATAAACATCGTCAAAGTCTTTTATTCTGAAAGAATTCGGAGTTTGATTTCCGGCGATAATCATATTGGTAATTTCGCGGTTGTTCATTCCCGATTTGATTTCGTATCGTCCGGCTTTGAAGTTTTCTTTCAGATTTTTATCATCAGCAATGCTTGTGAAGTTGTCTTTATTTTTAATGAAAGGTGAAATAGAATCCAAAATCTGCTTGTAACTCGAATGATGCGGAATCAGAATAAATCCTTCTTTTTCAACATTATTTCCAAGATATTTATTATAAAATCTCAATCCAAAGAAACCTAGGATTGCGACAATAATAACAAAAATGATAAGAATTGTTTTTTTCATAACTTTAAAATATCAGGCTTTATCTGGATTAATATCTCCTTTAAAAACCTGAACAGCAGGACCTTCTAACCAAATATTTTTGAATCCTTCTCCATCTTTTTCAGCATAAACTTTCAGTTGTCCGCCCATAACCTTGACTCCAACAAACGTTTGATTATTATTTTTCATAAAAGTTAAAGCCGCAGCTGTAACTCCGGTTCCGCAACTATAAGTTTCGTCCTCAACGCCACGTTCGTAAGTTCTTACAAAAAGTTCGTTATCGGACAATTTTTCCACGAAGTTTACATTGATTCCTTCTTTCTTATAAGTTTCAGAATTTCGGATTTCGTTACCGGTTTTGTAAACATTATAATTATTTAACATTTCAACATACTTAATATAATGTGGCGAACCTGTATTCAAAACAAAATCATTTCCGTCTGTATCAATAGATTTTACATCACCCATTTTTAGTTTGATGATTCCATTTTTGATTTCGGCTTCGTGGATTCCGTCAATGGCAGTAAAAGTTGTTTTATCTTCGATAATATCTAGAAAATGGGCAAATGCAACCGAACAACGAGCGCCGTTTCCGCAGAAACTTTTGGAGCCGTCGGAATTGTAATAATCTACTTCAAAATCAACACCTTCTGCAGAATTGATTTTAATTAGTCCGTCTGCGCCAATCCCGAATCTGCGGTCACAAAGTTTTTGTATTTTTTCGATTGATAAGTCGTTCCATTCTCCTAAACGGTTGTCAATCATAACAAAATCATTTCCTGTACCTTGATATTTATAAAATCTCATTATTTATTTGTCTGATATTTAATTGTTTATTGTGATTTCTCCATTCCAAAATCAAGCCAGTAAAAATACTTCTTTTAAAATAATTCAACCTTGATATTTGTTATTTAAATTCACTCTAAATCTCAAATAATATCCATTCAGAATAATAGAAATTCTCAATCTCTTGATATTAATATTTTTTAATAATATATAGCTATCTTTGTTCATTGAAAAATGAAAGAAGACCAGTTACTAGCTCTCATCATAAAAGCCAGAGATAAAAATCAAAAGGCTCAGACACAGTTGATTAATCTATTTTGGGTTGATGTTTTTTCTTTTGTGATGAATAGAGTAAAGGATGAAAATGATGCAGATGAAATTACGGTTTCGGTATTTTCAAAAGTTCTTAACAAACTGGATTTATTCGACCCTAATTTTCAATTCAAGACTTGGATTCTGACAATTGCTCAAAATACAATCATCGATTTCTGGAGAAGAAAAAACAGAGAGAATGAAGATGCAAGCGACGGATTGGAAAACGTAAAGAACGAATTTGCAAGGTCGCCGGAAGAATTGTTGATTTCTGAAGAAGACCAGCAAAAGATTATTAAAATCATAGAAACAATGGATGCTAAGAATCAGGACATTATCAGGTTGAGATTTTTTGAAGAAAAAAGCATCAAGGAAATAGCGGAAGAGCTCAATCTTTCCGTAGCCAACACAAAAGTGAGAATAATGAGAGCTAAGAAAATCTTGGCCGAATTATTAAAAGAAGACGAAACGGATTTTTAATTTTAGAAAATCAGAATGGAAGAAACAGTGACTCAAAAACCCAAATGGATTCGTGTAAAATTACCAACCGGTAAGAATTACCGGGAACTGAGAAATTTGGTTGATAAATATAAACTGAATACAATTTGCCAGAGTGGAAGCTGTCCAAATATGGGTGAATGTTGGGGAGAAGGAACAGCAACCTTTATGATTCTGGGCAATATCTGTACCAGAAGTTGTGGTTTCTGTGGTGTAAAAACAGGAAAGCCGATGGATGTGAATTGGGATGAGCCGGAAAAAGTAGCGCGTTCTATCAAATTAATGAAAATCAAGCATGCGGTTTTGACTTCGGTGGACAGAGATGATTTGAAAGATATGGGTTCTATTCTTTGGGCTGAAACGGTAAATGCGGTTCGCAGAATCTCTCCGGGAACAACTATGGAAACTCTGATTCCGGATTTCCAAGGTGTGACAAAACATCTTGACAGATTGGTAGAAGTGGCTCCGGAAGTGATTTCCCACAATATGGAAACTGTAAAACGTTTGACAAGAGAAGTGAGAATCCAAGCAAAATATGAGCGTAGTTTGGATGTTTTGAGATATCTGAAAGAGGCTGGACAAAACCGGACAAAAACCGGTGTAATGCTTGGTTTAGGAGAAACTAAAGATGAGGTTTTCCAAACAATCGAGGATATCAGAAATGCAAATGTAGATGTGATTACACTTGGGCAATATCTTCAGCCAACTAAAAAACATCTTCCGGTTAAGAGATTTATTTCTCCTGAAGAGTTTGATGAATACGGAGATTTTGCAAGAAATTTAGGCTTCCGTCACGTGGAAAGCTCACCTTTGGTAAGAAGCTCTTATCATGCTGAAAAACATATTCATTAATTTAAGTTCTCGCAGATTTTCTAGATTTAGCAAATTTCATAATTAAAAATTAATCTGCTAAATCAGTGAGATAAATAAAAAATTATAAAAAAGACTCCTAAATGGAGTCTTTTGCTTTTTGTTCTATTGGCTTTATATTTTCGGTTTTGTTCATATGTTCTACCTGTTCCGGAATGAACATCATATAGGCGAAGTATCCTAATATAAATAAGATGACAATCACAAAAATTGCAATCAATGGCGATTTGGTTGTTTCGCTGTCTGATTTTGGAATATCTGGTCTCATAATTTATTTTTATTGATAATATATCAAAACTGATGCCTTATTGGTTTTGCCTTTATGAGTTATTTAATTTGATAAAATTTATTTTTAATAATGAAAAATTAGGGGTTTGTGTTTTAATTTTTACAATTAATTCAAATTAACCCTTTATATTTGCATGGTTAAAATTTTAAAATGTGAAATCGTTTTGTTTTTAGTTTCTGAAAATGACCAAGTGAAATAAACGATTCATATGACCATTAAAAAAATAAATATCTACATATGAAAATTGAAAAACGCTGGATTATATCATTCGTGATAATTAGTATCATTTCAATTGCTGCACTTTTCTGGCCGGAACAGACTTCTTTGTCTAAACCGGGAACTTTTTTGGGAGAAGATAGTATTGTGGGGGCGGATGTAGCTTGGATTCTGGCTTCTTCAGGTTTGGTTTTATTGATGACACCCGGACTTTCATTTTTTTACGGCGGAATGGTCGGGAAAAAGAATATGATTTCAACAATGTTGCAAAGTTTTATTGCACTTGGTGTGATTAGTATTGTTTGGGTTGTTGTAGGCTTCAGTTTGTCTTTTGGAGATTCTATTGGGATTACTATTAATGGCGAACATTATGGGCTCATAGGAAATCCGACTTCATATTTATTTTTTAACAATGTCGGAGTTTTACCTAACAGTCAGATGGCATCTACGATTCCGTTCGTTTTGTTTGCCTTGTTTCAAATGAAATTTGCGGTGATTACGCCGGCTTTGATAACAGGCTCATTTGCGGAAAGAGTGAGATTCATTTCTTATTTGCTGTTTATGGTTTTGTTCAGTTTGGTAATTTATACCCCGCTTTGTCATATGGTTTGGCATCCGAACGGTTTGTTGAACAAATATTTCGGAGTAAAGGATTTTGCCGGAGGAACTGTGGTTCACATGAGTGCAGGATTCGCTGCTTTGGCCGGAGCTATGATGATTGGAAAACGTAAAAATCCACATCACGAACCTTCTAATATTCCGTTTGTGATTTTAGGAACAGGAATGCTTTGGTTTGGTTGGTTTGGGTTCAATGCCGGTTCTGCTTTGTCGGCTAATGCAACCGCTGCAATGGCTTTTGGAACAACAACGGTAGCTTCTGCAACGGCAATGTTATCTTGGATTTTCTTTGATAGAGTTAACGGGCGCAAAGTTTCTGCTTTAGGCGCTTGTATTGGTGCTGTTGTCGGATTGGTTGCGATTACGCCAGCTGCCGGTTTTGTAACGATTCCTCATGCTATTTTCATCGGATTTATTTCAGCCATTGTTTCGAATTTGATGTGTAATTGGAAAAGACTGAAAAAAGTAGATGATACTTTGGATGTTTTTGCTTGTCATGGTGTTGGCGGAATTATGGGAATGATTCTGACGGCGATTTTGGCTCAAGGCGAAAATGCAAGTCTTCTTCACGGCGGATTTGAAGTATTTGCACATCATATGATGGCTTTGGTTTTGGTTTCAGCGTTTACATTTTTGGGGTCTTTGGTTTTATATAAAGTGACGGATATGATAATTCCATTGAGAGTTGCGGAAGATTCGGAAAGTATTGGTCTGGATTTGTCGCAGCACGATGAAAGCTGCATTTGATAAGAAATTTGATTTTGTTTTGATATGAAGAGAACCTCGTTTGTTTTTTAACAGCGAGGTTTTTCTATTTTATTAATGATAAACTCATGATATAATTCTTGAATTTTATGCCATAAATAGAACTTAAATCCGCCAAAAAATCTCTAAATTCGTGTCTTAAAATTTTTGAAATGACGAAATTCGGAGTTGATGCGGCCAGTTTTTATGTGCCTTCTTTATATTTAGAAATCAAAGACCTTGCGGAGAAAAGAGGAATAGAACCAGCAAAATTGGAAAAAGGTTTAGAAAAATCAATCTCATCAACCGACTTACCCGAATAAAGAATCCATTGACCATCTGTACTTATTCTAAAAAAGGCCTCTTTAGAATCTTTATTTCTGTTTATAAAAATGAATCGTAAGTTGTATTTTAAAAAATGTTGAAAT
>QFQW01000157.1 GCA_003248755.1 Chryseobacterium sp.
ATTGCGCATGCTCCTTTCAGCATGTGACGAGTGGTTAGTACCAATCCAAGGTCTATTCACCGTGACATGGTGATTCACGATTACTAGTAATTACTTATTCATATAGTCGAGTTTCAGACTATAATCCTTAAAATTTATATCCTATTTTTTGAGATTAGCTTAAATTCACATTTTTGCATCTCTTTGTTTAGGAATATGTGGCACGTCTATAGCCCACAATATCAAGGCCATGATGACTTGTCTTTGTCCCCTTTTTCTTTCCAAATTCCAGGATCAAATGCTTTATCGTAAAACGAAAAAATAAAGCCAGGGATTGCGTTAATTTCATGGAAACCACAGTTTCACAACATTAACTGAAAACAGCCGTGCAACTCCTGTAATAATTATACAAATTGTGGTAAGGTTTTTCGTGGATCATCGAATTAAACAACATACTTCACTACTGGTGTCAGAAACGGTCTAGTGATTTCAGTTCCTGCGTTGCCACATTACTCTTGAGGTGGAATGCTTACACTTTCATTTATAGACCAAATAACGTTTAATGTATAGTCCCTCATCTACATTAATCTGACCTATGGCATTCATCATTTACTGCAAAGACTACTTGGGTATCTAATCCTGTTTGTGCTCTGTGCCTTCGTCCTTCAACGTCAGTTTTTACATAGAGGGCTGCCTTCGCCTTTACCGAGTCCCTTTGGTATCATAGAATTTCATCTCTCCTCCTCAAGTACTGCCCTCTTACATAAGACTCTAGTCAAGTACTAACATTTTAGAAGCTATATTGACCGTCTGGGTACCCTTTAAACCTAATTAAGATGAATAACACTAGTCTCTTACGTATTACCGCGACTGCTGGCACGCAATTAGTCAAGACACGATATATATACTGTCATTATCAATATATAAACAAAGCTTCATTCAACCCTAATACAATCTTATAGAAATGGGGGTAGCACCAGCCCATCCTATGAGACTTGCCACTTCTCCAAGTTGCCAGTTCAGCCGTTAGGCCATTGACCAAGATTCCTCACTGCTGTACTAACTTGCATTGGGGTTTTTTCAGACCCAATGTGGTCGATCAACCTTTCAGATTCGACTACGAGAGTTTAAGGCTAGTTAAGTCATCACCTTAACTACTACCTATCTCGAAGATATTTATTATCCTCTTAAAGCAGAAACTATTCGTTTCCTTTATTTATTATGAAGGATTTACCTCCACTTTAAGGCCGGCGAAGAATATCATTATACTCACCTGTACACCACTTTTTAATTTACGCAAAGCACAATTAAAACGTACGATTAGCATGTGTCAAGCACTTGGACAGCATTCAATCAGAGCCATCACCAAACTCATCTATTTTTTTGATATAAATTTCTTTACATCACTATAAGTTCTAATGTTATAAATATAAGGAGAGTAATAAACTATATAATGTTATGTTTATAAATACTATTCTAATTTAAAATTTATAATTGTTCGCTTTTAGCTTGTACTACTAATGTAGTTTGAATAATTAACTATTCAAAGCTTTATATTATTTTCTATTATTATAATTTATGATTTTCATCATTCCTGTTAAAAGATAAATTTTTATTGTTTATATAATTTTCCTAACTAACTTGTTACTCTCACTTATAATTTGTTTTTTGTTAAATTAATGTAAGTCTAATCCGTCTTTTATATATGAAGAAGATAATACCACAAACACTTGTGCTTGTATAAATGCTATAGCAAATTCTAATCCTGAGAAAGCTATAATAAATAATAATGGTATTAAACCTAATACGAAGAAGATTATACCTGAATTCATTATATTATAAACGAATCCACTTAAGATACTTAATAACATGTGACCTGCTGTTATATTAGCAGCTAATCTAAGTCCTAATGAAACATTTCTAGCTAAGTATGAAATGAATTCAATAGTTATTAATAATGGTAATAATCCTAAAGGACAACCAGCTGGTACTAATAATGAGAAGAATTTTAATCCATGTTTTTGGAATCCTAAGATTGTTGCTCCTAATACTATTGTGAAACTAAGAGCAAATGTTAAAGCGAAATGCCCTGTTGAAGCGAAGCTATAAGGTATCATTCCGATTAAATTATTTACTAATATAAATACAAATAATGTATATATAAATGGGAAGTAGATTTGTCCACCTCTTGCATTTATTTGATTTGTAACAATATTGTGTATTGTCACGTATAAAGATTCTTGAGCTATTGATCAGTTGTTACTTACTAATTTGTTATAGTTAGTTGCAACTAAGCTTAATACTAATGTAATTAAACCACCTATAACTAAGTAGAATCCTATATTTGTTAAAGATAAGTGTAAATTACCACCTAAAACTTCTAAATTTAATATGTCTCTTACTTCAAATTGATCTAAGGGACTTCTTATTTCTGTGAATAAATTTTGTGTAAACATAAGTAGTATGTATTACTACTAATATATATATATCTTTAAACAACTAAATACTTATAGTATAAATACTATAGTATAAATACTATAA
>QFQW01000067.1 GCA_003248755.1 Chryseobacterium sp.
TGATTATCTGATTTATACTTACGAAGTTGTTTCCAATATCAACGAATCTTATCCTTTGCCTTTGATTATTATAGTTTTGGTTGCACTGATTGTTTTAACCTTTGTTTTTCTGCATAAAAGAAAAATATTTCAAAGGACTTTTTCAGACAATAGACCGATTTCGAAACGTATTGTTTGTTTCTCAATATTAGTTTTTCCCGCTTTGGCATTAAGCTTAATTATGAAAAACAAGCAGGCGGACTTCACCAACAATTTAGTTCTGAATGAATTAGGAAAAAATGGAACGTTTTCATTCTTCGCGGCTTTCAAATCTAATGAATTGGATTACGAAACTTTTTATCCGAAAATTGATAACAAAAAAGCCTATTCGGTCCTGAAGAAAAACCTTTTACAGGAAAATCAAAGTTACGTTTCCAACAAATGGGACGACATCTCAAGAAATACCAAATCTGAAAATGAGCAACGTCCT
Organism: Chryseobacterium sp.; assembly: GCA_003248755.1. Lineage (GTDB taxonomy): Bacteria > Bacteroidota > Bacteroidia > Flavobacteriales > Weeksellaceae > Epilithonimonas. Next base: position 470 of record QFQW01000067.1, read on the forward strand.
AACGTCATTCTGATTGCCATAGAAAGCTTCAGCGGCGATTTCCTCAAAGCCTTTGGAAACAAAGATAATCTTACTCCAAACTATGATAGATTAGCTAACGAAAGTATTTTCTTTACCAATCTTTACGCAACGGGAACCAGAACCGTTCGGGGAATGGAAGCCTTAACATTATCAGTTCCGCCAACACCTGGAAACAGCATTGTGAGAAGACCGGACAATCAGAACCTGTTTTCTGTAGCTACCATTTTTGAAAAGAAAAATTATCAGCCCTATTTTATTTATGGCGGCGATGGTTATTTTGATAATATGAATAATTTTTTCGGAGGACAGGGATTTGATATTGTGGATAGAAACCGTGGAAACCCTCTATCAGACGAAATCAAAACGCAACGTTTTGAGATTCCGGATAATGAAGTGAGCTTTGAAAATGCGTGGGGAATTTGTGATGAAGATTTGTACAAACAATCGATTAAATATGCTGATAAAAGTAGTAAGCTCAACAAACCGTTTTTCCAGTTTGTGATGACAACGTCTAATCATAAGCCTTATACTTTTCCGTCAGGAAAAATTGACCTCCCGCAAGGCGACAGAAACGCCGCTGTAAAATATACCGATTATGCTTTAGGAAAGTTTTTGGCTAATGCTGAAACAAAACCCTGGTTCAAAAACACCGTGTTTGTCATCGTAGCAGACCATTGTGCAAGCAGTGCCGGAAAGTGGGAAATTAATATCGACAAACATCACATTCCTGCCATTATTTATAACCTTCCTCAAAAAGCAGAGAAAATCAATCGCCTGACTTCTCAGATTGATTTGATGCCGACATTATTCGGTTACTTGGGTTGGAATTACACGACAAGCTTGTACGGAAAAGATATTAATCAGACAAAAGTTGGTGATGAACGCGCTTTTATTGGAAATTATAGAACTTTGGGAATGTTGAAAGGCAATGTTTTCACACAGATTGATGACCGAAAAAAGGTAAAGCAATTTGATGTAAAATCGAATCAATGCTTATCTGAAGTCAAATCCAAAAATCAGCAATTGGTTTCCGAGACGATTTCCTATTATCAGACTGCGAGCGAGCGATTCAAAAATGGAAAAATGAAAGCGAAATAGCTCTCTTCAAAATATCTTCTAAATCAGGTTGCATCTTTGTCAAGTAAAATTGATGGTGTAACCTTTTTTATTTGTAAAAATGATTGTTGAAGTTGTTTTGTTGTTCTTCGGAACCATTTTCGCATTCTGGCTGAGTGCGATTTGCGGAGGCGGTGCAAGTCTCATTCTGATTCCAATTTTAAATCTTTTGCTACCCGCTTCTGTCGTTCCATTTTCGTTGACTGTTGGAACATTTACGAGTTCTGTATCAAGAATTGCCGTTTTCAAAAAACATATCAACTGGAAGATTTTCTTTTGGTTTGTCCCATTTTCGATTCCTGCAGTTTTGATTGGTGCTTTTCTCATCAAATACATCAATCCGAATTACCTTCAATTGATTGTCGCTTTTTTTCTCATTGCCAATATTCCTCAGCTTTTCAAAAAAGTAAAGGATAATGAAACTGAAGAAAAAATTTCTCCAAAATACACCTTGGCAATTATAGGTTTTTTAGCAGGATTTGTTTCCGGAATTACAGGCGCCATCGGATTGTTATTTAATCGGTTTTATTTGAAATTCGGATTAAAAAAAGAAGAAATTGTAGCAACCCGCGCAGCCAATGAAGTTTTTCTTCATCTCATCAAACTTGTGATTTATATTTCGCTCGGATTATATTCTAATCTTGCTCTTTGGCTGGGGTTAGCGATTGCTATTGCAACGATTATTTCGTCTTATACGGTGAAATATATTCTTCCTTATCTCAGTGAAAATCTATTCAGAAAAATGGGTTACGGTGCAATGGTTGTTGCCGGAATCACTCTATTAATTGGTACTTCTGACAAGATCATCCAACAAGATAAATTGGGTGTTACGATTGCAAAAAAGGAATCGATTATCTCTTGGCGGTCGACAGATTTTGTGATTGAATTTGCCTTCGATGACGGATTGGAAATTGAAAAACCAATTCATCCCGAAGAATTACCCAATCATCTTAAAACCAAATATGATTCTCTAAAAAATCATTACGATGTCATCCATCTGGAAAAGGTTTTCACATTCCGAAACGAACCTTCTTACGAATTCTATTGTTACAAAGACAATCAGCTTATCAAATTTGAAATTTAATCTAATTCAGAAGTTATTTATGAAATCGCCATTAAACCAAATTGGCATACAAGCACCAATGAAGATTTGGCAAAAACATATGACCTTAAAAAACAATAAACATCTCCGTATGAAACTAATATTCTCAGGTTTATTAATTATTTTATTAAGTTTTCAAACCCTTTTTGCCCAAGACAGTTTAGCTGTAAAGAAAGATTCGATTGACAGTATTTCTGTTTCTCATTTGCCTCTTGATAAAGCCTATCAGTTCAGTTATAAAAAACTGATTATTCCTGCTGTATTTATAGGTTATGGTGTTGCAACTTTGAAAATTGACAAATTAAAACAACTCAATTTTTCGACCAGAACAGAAATCAATGAACACAAACCAGACCACATAAGGCTCGATAATTATACACAATTTGCTCCTGCAGCCTTGGTCTATGGACTGAATGCTTTCGGAGTTGAGGGAAAACATAATTTCCGGGACCGAAGCATCATTTACGGAACATCACTGTTATTAGCTTCTGCTGTCGTAATGCCTACGAAACATTTGGCAAAAGAAGAAAGACCCGACCAATCGAACCGACTGTCATTTCCTTCCGGTCATACAGCTTTTGCGTTTGCGTCCGCACAGTTTATGTACCGAGAATATAAAGATACCAATTTCTGGCTGGGCGTTTCCGGTTATTCTCTTGCGGTTTTCACGGGCGTTTACAGAATGTTGAATGATAAACATTGGTTCAGTGATGTGGTTGCCGGTGCAGGAATAGGAATTTTATCCACAGAAGCGTCTTATTGGCTATATCCTAAAATCAACAAACTATTATCCGGAAAAAATAAAAGTTCTTCTACGATGGTTATGCCTTTCTATCAGAATAAAACAGCGGGAATTGGTTTGGTAAAAAATTTCTGAACAATATTGGCAAAATACTTGCTTAAAAAAATATAAGTAGGAGGATGCTTCGTTGGTCTTCCTACTTTTTTTGCATACATATTAAAAACAAAAAACCCTAAAACATTGTTGATAAATGAATTAGGGTTTTATTGTGAGGTGCCTAGCGGATTCGAACCGCTGTAGATGGTGTTGCAGACCACTGCCTAGCCACTCGGCCAAAGCACCGTTTTATTGGTTTGCAAATTTAGTGTTTTTTTTTACATTTCAAATTTTATAGGATTTTATTTTTCAAAAAAAGTGATTTGCAAAGGCAAAAGATTAATTTGATGACTGAATACGTCTCATAGCCCTGATGGAAACGGCATCCTTTTTTGTTTTTAGATTCCTCGCTCTGTTCAGAATGACAGAACGTCTGAAAAACAAAAAAGATATAGTGGACAGCAGGTTCCCGGCTCCTGAAAATATTTTTTACATATTTTTAATTGATTATTACAATCTTTATTTAGGTTCTAAATAAGTATCTTTGCAAAAATTTTTTGAAACAATGGATAATTTCCAACTTAATACGATAGAAGAGGCCATCGAAGACCTTAAAAACGGTAAAATGGTCATCGTTGTGGATGATGAAGACCGCGAAAACGAGGGTGACCTGCTGGCTGCTGCTGAACTGACAACGCCCGAGATTGTGAATTTTATGGTGACTCACGCAAGAGGTTTGATTTGTATGCCATTGACTGAAAAAAGATGTGACGAACTGGAACTTCACTCGATGGTTGCTAATTCTACCGACCCGAAAGAAACGGCTTTCACTATTTCTGTTGACCTTCTTGGAAAAGGTGCAACTACAGGAATCTCTGCAAGTGACCGTGCAAAGACCATTCAGGCAATTATGGACCCGGAAACTAAACCAGGTGATTTGATGAGACCTGGACACATTTTTCCACTTCGTGCGCGTGAAGGTGGCGTTTTGAAAAGAGCCGGACATACAGAAGCCGCAATCGACCTGACAAGATTGGCAGGGTTGAAAGAAGGCGGCGTCATCTGCGAAATCCTGAATGAAGACGGAAGTATGTCTAGATTACCAGACCTTTTGAAATTCGGAGAAAAGCATGATTTGAAAGTGATTTCCATAGAAGACCTTATCAACTACAGAATGAGACAAGGCGATCTTGTGGAAAGAATTGAGGAACGTGATATAAAAACACATTACGGCGATTTCAAATTCTATGTCTTTGAAGAAAAACCGACTGAACAAATCCATTATGCTTTGACAAAAGGAACTTGGTCTGCAGATGAATCTGTTTTGGTGAGAGTACAATCAACTGGAACTTATTTTGATGTTTTCAGCAGACTATCAAACGGCGAGCATCCGCTGATGCAACAGATTACCGATCTAATCAATGCTGAGGGAAAAGGCGCTGTGGTTTTTATCAATAATGTTTCCAACAAAGAAAATACATTGAGTAGAATCAAACATTTCCTTAATTTCCAAGACGGAGCAAGCGAACAGCCAACGATTGCGCCTAACTTCCGTGATTATGGGATTGGGACTCAGATTTTAAAAGACCTTGGCATCAATAAATTTAAAGTGATTACTCAGAATCCTAATATTAAACCCATTCTTTCCGGTTACGATGTAGAAGTGACCGAGATGATTTGTTTGAAATAGACTTAAAAGATAATGAAAGTCCTTTCCCTTTTAAATATAAAAAGCGTTCCAATTGGAACGCTTTTTTGTTGTCTTTATTCTTAAATCTAGTTAGGCCAAACATTATTCTTCGGATTGATATCCGGAACAGTGGAATGCGGGTCCAATTTTACATTTGTTACTTCTTTTGTAGAATCTATTTGGAAAGTCCATTCTGTATTACGTTTCCAAACTTCAACCGGTAATTTCATGGTTTGTGTGGTTCCATCTTTAAAAGTTACAAGAACTGTAGTCGGCATTGGCAACTGTCCAATATTTTCAACTGTGATCTGTGCGCCGTTTTTGAAATCACCATTTACAGGTTTTACAGCTTTCACAGCCTGATCCACTTTCCATTTGTTCATAAACCAGCCTCTCCAGAACCAGTTGAGTTCTTCGCCGGAAACATTTTCCATCGTGTGAAAGAAATCCCAAGGTGTAGGATGTTTGAACGCCCATCGGTGAACATAAGTTCTGAAAGCTTTATCAAATTTCTCAGGACCAAGAATGGCTTCTCTCAGAATTCCTAATCCAACGCCAGGCTTGAAATACGCCAAAACACCAATGCTTCTTTCTTTCATATTATCCGGACCAACCATAATCTGCTCAAAATTATCACTCTGAACAAAAGGTCCGATTTTGCTGATATCTTGCTTATGGTAGTATTCACCTTTGTTGAAAGCTTCCGTAGATAATTCATTGATAAATGTATTGAAACCTTCATCCATCCAGGCAAACACTCTCTCGTTGGAACCAACAATCATCGGAAACCAGGTATGCCCAAATTCGTGGTCCGTAACGCCCCAAAGGTCAGCACCTTTTGAATTTCTGTGGCAAAAAACAATTCCCGGATATTCCATTCCGCCTTCATTTCCGGCAACATTCGTTGCGGCCGGGTAAGGATATTCAAACCATTTTCCGGAGTAATGCTCTATGGCAGCTTTCGTGTATTCGGTAGAGCGTCCCCAAGCTTTGTCGCCTGCGCTTTCTACAGGATAAGCTGAGATTGCCAACGATTTTTTTCCACTCGGGAGATTAATTTTCGCTGCATCAATGATGAAAGCTGCTGATGAAGCCCAGGCAAAATCCCTCGCTTTTTCTATTTTGAATTTCCAGGTTTTTGTTCCTGATTGATTTCCTTTTCCTAATTCTGATTCAGAGTGAATCATCACCGTTTTGTCACTTTTTCTCGCCTCATTCCAACGGTTGATTTCTTCTTTTGAATAAACTTCTTTTTCATTCAGTAATTCTCCCGAAGCTACCACATAATGATTGGACGGAACCGTAATATTAGCTGACAAAGTTCCATATTCCAAATAGAATTCCGAAGCACCTAAATATGGCAAAGTGTTCCAACCCATTACGTCATCATATACGCACATTCTTGGGTACCACTGTGCTAATGTGAAGATTTTACCGTTCTTGGTATCTTCTACACCCATTCTGTCGGAGCCATATTTTGGAGAAACGAAAGAATATTCGATTTTCAATTTAGCAACACCGCCATTCGCTTTCAGTTCATTGGGCAGGTCAATCTGCATTCTGGTGTCCGTAATGGTATATTTTACATCTTTCCCGTCATACTTCACCGATTTGATTTTGTAACCGCCATCAAAAGTCTCGCCATGCGCACCATTTCTACTTCCGGACAAAGGCACTACAGCATTACCTCTTGAATCTTTAGCAAAAAGATTTTGGTCCAATTGTAACCAAAGAAAGCCCAATTGGTCAGGACTGTTATTGGTATAAGTAATTTCGGCTGAACCTGTTATTTCATTACTGGTTTCGTTAAGGCTGACATTCAGTTGATAATCGGCGGAGTTTTGCCAGTATTTGTGTCCCGGTTGTCCACTTGCGGAACGGGTTTCGGTTCCGGTCTGTGGATAGAAAAACGGCTTGAAAGCTTCTGTATAGTCATACTTTGGAGATTCCTGGGCGTAAGAATTGCCGACAAAAGCAAATATTGCAACAGCAGAAATCAATTGAGGGATTTTGAATTTCATTAGAGGAAAGATTTATAACATTTCAAAATAGGTAAAAAAAATCTCAAATTTGTTACAAACTTGAGATTAAATAAGGTTTTTTTTGAATTAATTTGATTTCTTGGCTTTTATCATCGCTTCCAGAGCATCCCACATCTCCTGAGGAATATCTTCCAGCATATTGAACTCACCAGCACCCTGAAGCCATTCGCCACCGTCAATGGTGACCACTTCCCCATTCATATAAGCTGAATAATCAGAAACCAGATAAGCCGCAAGGTTGGCTAATTCCTGATGCTCTCCTACTCTTCTCAACGGTACTTTTTTCTTCATATCGAATTTCTCCTGCAAATCTCCTGGTAATAATCTGTCCCAAGCACCTTTTGTAGGAAATGGTCCCGGCGCAATCGCATTGAAACGGATTCCATATTTTGCCCATTCAACCGCCAGACTTCTGGTCATCGCCAACACACCTGCTTTTGCACAAGCCGAAGGCACGACATAAGCCGAACCTGTCCAGGCATAAGTTGTGACGATATTAAGAACCGTTCCCGGAACTTTGTTATCAATCCAATATTTTCCGACAGACAATGTACAGTTCTTGGTTCCTTTCAAAACTATATCTAAAATGGAATCAAAGGCGGAATGCGTCAGTCTTTCGGTTGGTGAGATGAAATTCCCGGCAGCGTTGTTTAAAAGAATATCGATTCTCCCGAATTCTTTTAAAGCCGCTTCTTTCATCGCTTCCACTTCTTCCCAATTTCGTACATCGCAAGCCACACAAAGCACTTTTCCACCAGTTTGTTCTTCCAGTTCTTTTGCTGTCCCCTGCAGTTTTTCCAAGTTTCTTGAAGTGATAACGACTTTCGCTCCGAGTTCCAAAAAATATTTGGTCATTGCTTTTCCAAGACCGCTTCCGCCACCAGTCACAATAGCGACTTTATCTTTAAGTGCGTCTTCGCGCAACATTGGCTGTGTATATAGATTCATATTTAGATGTTTATTGTTTTTAGAAGTCATATGCAATCGCTGTATCTTCATTGGCGTTTTTGCTTGCCAATTATGGCGATTTCATAATTAAAATTTAAAGGTTTGTGCCTGTGGTAAATTTAGATTTTTATTTTGTTTTGAGAATTAACAAAAGTTATGCGCAAAATATGAACGTCGTACGAATATAGATTAATTGGACAGACTCTTCGAGAGCCTCAGAGTGACAAAGCGGGAGTCCTTCGACTTCGCTCAGGATAAATTACAGACGGAAAAGGCGCCCAAAAATCCTTCATCGTAGTTTTGGCTACAACAATCTTTGATTTGGTCACACCGTTCTGTTCATCATTTTTCAACTTTGTCCTGTAAATAATTAACGCATTAAAAACAATCAAAATGAGTACAAAAAAAGTATGGTTCGTGACTGGCGCTTCAAAAGGTTTAGGTCTGACATTAGTAAAAAAATTATTAGCTGAAGGTTATTCTGTGGCAGCAACATCCAGAAATGTTTCGGAATTAGAGAAGGTCATCAGCGCAGAAAACTCTGATTTCCTTCCATTGGAGGTGGATTTGGTTAATGAAAATTCGGTTTCAGAAGCGATTTCTAAAACAGTTGAGAAATTCGGAAAATTGGATGTTATCGTGAATAATGCGGGTTACGGACAATTGGGAACTCTAGAAGAATTAACAGACAAAGAAAGCCGTCAAAACTTTGATACCAATGTCTTTGGTTCTTTGAATATCATCAGAAAATCAATGCCTTACCTCAGAGCACAGAAAAATGGTCTCGTTATCAACATTGCATCAATTGGCGGACTTTCAGGAGATTTTCCCGGTTGGGGAATCTATTGCGCTACCAAGTTTGCCGTTGTCGGTTTCACGGAAGCTTTGGCTGCGGAAGCGAAAGAATTTGGAGTGAATGCAACCGTTGTTTATCCCGGCTATTTCAGAACTGACTTTTTAACCGGCGGTTCTCTTCGCACACCTGAAAATGAAATTGATGCTTATGCAACGGCCAGACAAATTCAAAAAGCGCACGAGCAGGACATCAATGGCAATCAGCCCGGCGACCCGGAAAAAGCAGCTGTGGCGTTGCTAGAATTGGTGGCAATGGAAAACCCACCGGTTCATTTGGTTTTAGGTTCTGATGCTTTTCAAATGGCAACCAATAAGTTAAGCACACTTCAAAATGAAATTTCTGATTTCAAAACATTAAGTATTTCAACAGATTACTAACTTTGTAAGGCAGCAGTTTCCGGATTGTTGCCTTTAATCTTATTAGATTATGAGTAACAGAAAATTATATGCGATTGACTCCGTTGCTGAATTTCACAGGATTTGCGGATTGTCTCAACCTCAACACCCAATGATTAGTCTGGTGGATTACAGCCAGGTGGAATATCAAATTGAGGAATCGGAAATCAGCTGGGTTCAGGAATTGTATTTTATGGGTTTCAAGCGTGATATCCAGGGAAAATTGCATTACGGACAAAGCCAGTATGATTTTGATGGTGGTCTGATGTGCTTTATTGCGCCGAGACAGTTGGTGAGGATGATTATTGACAAATACGACACAAAACCGTCCGGCTTTCTTTTGGCTTTTCATCCCGATTTTATCTGGAATACGCCTTTGGCAAAGACCATTCACAATTATAAATTCTTCGGTTATGATGTCAATGAAGCCTTGTTTCTTTCTGAAAAAGAAGAAGAAACGTTGATTGGACTTTTCAAAGGCATCGAACGCGAATATCAGTCAGGAATTGATGAGTTTACTCAAAACATCATCATTTCTCAGATTGAAGTGATTCTGAATTACTGTGAACGATTTTACCAAAGACAATTCATCACCAGAAAAAAGAGCAATCATCAGATTTTGGATAAATTGGAACATATTCTGGAAGATTATTTCAAAAATGAAGTCATCAATAAAGGTTTGCCAACTGCAAATTATATTGCAGAATCTCTGAATATTTCAACTAATTATTTAGGAAGCCTTTTGAAATCTCTGACCGGACAAACGACCCAACAACACATCCACGAAAAACTGATTGAAAAAGCTAAGGAAAAACTGTCTACAACGGAACTTTCTGTGAGTGAGATTGCTTATGAACTGGGATTTGAACATTCGCAATCATTCAGCAAATTATTTAAAGCTAAAACAGACATTTCTCCTTTAGAATTCCGGAAGTCGTTTAATTAAGTATAAAATTTTCTCTCAGATTGAATTGATTAAGCAGATTTTGGAACTTGATTATCTGCTGGATTTGTTAAATCTGCACGAGCTATATATTTCGGCTAAAGCCAATGCATTGCCCGAAAAAATAAGTAGGCTAAAGCCCACTCATATTGATAGTTATTTTTCAAAAACATCTTCTCTGATATTTTTTTTATGAGTTCTTCCCCACTCTGACAGCGACATAATCACGGTTTTCAAAGTTTTGCTGTAATCTGTCGAAATATATTCTACTACAACCGGCATCTGTTCGGCGTGCACCACTCTTTTAACGAAACCATTAAGCTCCAAATCTTTTAGTTCATTGGACAAAACTCTTGCAGAAATTCCGGTAATCAATCTTTGTAATTCGTTGAAACGGATATTCCCCATTTCCTGCAGAACGATGATGATTTTCAGTTTCCATTTTCCTGCAATTACATATAATGCGTCTTCCACTGCCGCAAGATTTTCGCCACAAGTGATTTTGCAACCTGCTTTACAAACTTCTACTTCGCTTTCCATAAGATGTAAATTTAAAACAGCTAATAAAAAGGTTACTACTAACCTTTTGTTCACTACTTACTTTTGATAAGCAAATGTACATAATTTTGCTGAAGAAATTTTAATTATAAAAAAATGAAATCGCTAACAAGCGATTCCCATACGACATTAAAAACAAATAAATATTTACGTATGAAAAATATACTTCATATTATTTCAAGTCCGAGAACGAATGGTTCGGCAAGCAGAACTTTAGGAAACGCTATTGAAGAAAAATTGCAAGAAGCATATCCCGAGCATTCGATTACAACTTTGGACTTGTTGAAAACGCCATTTCCGCATTTGGGCGAAGAGCAAGTAGACTCTTGGTTTATCCCGGCAGAGAATAGAACGCCTGAACAAAACGATGCGGTAAAACGTTCGGACGATGCGATTGCACAATTGCAGGCTTCGGATATTATTGTGATTTCCGTTCCGATTTACAACTTCGGAATTCCGTCTGCTTTGAAAGCTTACATCGACCATATCGCTCGTGGCGGAATGACTTTCCAATATTCTGAAAACGGTTTTGAAGGTCTGGTAAAAAACAAAAAAGCATATATTGCGGTGGCAAGCGGTTCTGTTTTCTCGGAAGGCGATTATCAGTCATATGATTTTGTGGTTCCGTATTTGAGAAGTGTTCTCGGCTTTATTGGAGTTACGGATGTCAGTGTTTTCCGCGCTGAAGGTTTGGGACTTCCGCATCTTCAGGAAACGGCTTTGGAAAAGGGAATTGAAAGTATTGTGATTGCTTAATTTTAATTAATTGTTAGAAATAAAAATCCTCATCAAGCTAAATTTGATAAGGATTTTGTTTAATAAATTCTTATTGTAATATGAAAGATATTTGTCATTCTGACAAAGGAAGAATCTCAACAACTTAAGATTCTTCACTACATTTTATTTCGTTCAGCATGACATATTCAAAATTTTAATCATTTAATTTATTCTTCAACTTCAAAAAGCAATCGCTCTCCGAATTTTTCTTCATTGATTTTTCCGTTTTCATAAACCAGATTCCCGTTGACGAAAGTATGGGTAACTTTAGAATGAAACTCAGTTCCTTCAAGTGGGCTCCAACCGCATTTGTAAAGGATATTTTCTTTCTCAACCGTCCAGCTTTGATTTAAATCAACCAAAACCAAATCTGCTTTATAACCTTCTCGGATGAAACCACGCCTTTCAATTCTGAATAAAATCGCAGGATTATGAGCCATTTTTTCAATGATTCTTTCAAGAGAAATTTTCCCATTCTTGAAATTCTCTAACATCACAACCAAAGAATGTTGAACCAAAGGTGCACCGGAAGGACATTTGGTGTAAACATTCTGTTTTTCTTCCCAAGTGTGCGGAGCGTGGTCTGTTGCAATCACATCGATTCGGTCGTCCAACAGTGCTTCCCAAAGTCCGTCCTTGTCTTTTTGTGTTTTTACGGCCGGATTCCATTTGATAAGTCCACCTTTTGTTTCGTAATCTTCGTTTGTGAAAGTCAGATGATGAACACAAACTTCCGCCGTTATTTTTTTATCTTTTAAAGGAATATCGTTTGTGAAAAGCTCCGTTTCAATCGCTGTTGACAAATGGAAAACGTGAAGTCTTGCGCCGGTTTTCTTTGCCAGTTCAATCGCTTTTGACGAAGATTTATAACAAGCCTCCTCACTTCTTATTAAATGATGGAATTTCACCGGAATATCTTCGCCAAATTCATCCAGATATTTTTGAGTATTGGCTCTGATGGTTGCCTCGTCTTCACAATGAACAGCAATCAACATTTTGGTATTACTGAAAATATTTTCCAGAGTTTCCGGATTATCGACCAGCATATTTCCTGTTGATGAACCCAAAAATAATTTGATTCCCGGAACATTTCTAGGATTTGTTTTTAAAACTTCTTCGAGGTTATCATTCGTTCCGCCCATCATAAAACCGTAATTGGCGAAAGATTTTTGAGAAGCGATTTCATATTTATCTGCTAATAATTCCTGTGTTACAGCATTTGGAACCGTGTTTGGCTGCTCAATAAAACTTGTAGTTCCACCGGCAATTGCAGAACGTGATTCTGTTTCAATGTCGCCTTTCCAGGTCAAACCTGGCTCGCGGAAATGAACCTGGTCATCAATTACTCCTGGTAAAAGATATTTTCCCGAAGCATCGATAATCTGGTCTGCTTCTTCGGAAATATTGGATTGAATTTTAGAAATCAAATCATTTTCGATGAGAATATCGCTTTGGATAATCTTTCCTTCATTGACGATTTGGGCATTTTTAATCAGGATTTTCATTTTACTTTTTATGGATTTATCATTTTATATGAAGGCTTCGAGAGCTTCAGCCTACAATTGGAGACCTTTCAAGACTATTTAATACAAAAATAAGTTTTTGAAAACGATTACTAAAGTTTTTGAATTGAGAAAATTAAACCACATAGATACATAGATTAAAAAAGTTTAAGACTAGTAGTTTCCAATTCTATTTTATCTGATTAAAATTTAAAGCAATTCTATGTGACTATGTGGTTAAAATTCATAATTAATATTTGACTAAATTGCTTCAAAATTCCAAAGAATGTCTCTAAGAAAATTCATTTTAATTCTGCCCGTTTTATTTGCTTCATTATTCAATTCTCAGAAATTACAAAACTTAGTCAAATTCGTTAATCCAATTATCGGGACCGAGAAAATGGGACATACGTTTCCCGGTGCAACTGTTCCTTTTGGAGCCGTTCAACTGAGCCCTGAAACTGATACGCTGTCTTATGAAATCAACGGAAAATACAATCCTGATGTTTATAAGTATTGTGCCGGTTATCGCTATGAAGACAAAACCATTGTCGGATTTTCGCACACCCATTTTAGCGGAACAGGGCATTCGGATTTGGGCGATTTTCTGATAATGCCGACTGTTGGAAAAGTAAAACTGAATCCAGGAACTGCTCAAAACCCTGGAAGTGGATTCCGCTCCAGATTTTCTCATCAGAACGAAAAGGCAGAAGCAGGCTATTACAGAGTAAAATTGGATGATTCCAATATTCTAGCTGAATTAACGGCAACTACACGAGTTGGATTTCATCAATACACGTTTCCAAAATCAGATGAAGCACACATCATTTTTGATTTGATGTCCGGAATTTACAATTACGATGACAAAAATATCTGGACCTATGTAAGAATCGAAAACGACCATAGAATCACGGGTTACAGACAAACCAACGGCTGGGCAAGAACCAGAACAGTTTATTTTGCAATGGAATTTTCGAAGCCTTTCAAATCTTACGGACAGAAAATTTTTGATTCAAAGCAAGCTTATAGAGGGTTTTGGAGAAAATGGAATCAGGATGATAATTTCCCTGAGATTGCCGGAAAGAAAATCAGAATGCACTTCGATTTTGATACTCTGAACAATGAAAAAATTCAAGTCAAATTTGCGATTTCGCCAGTCAGTCAGGTCAATGCTTTGGAAAATTTACAGAAAGAAACTCCGGACTGGAATTTTGAAAACGTGAAAAATCAGGCTCAAAACGATTGGAATAAGGAGTTGAATAAAATCATTGTTAACACATTATCTGAAGATGACAATGTGAATTTTTACACGGCGGTGTATCATACTTTTATCAATCCAACAACATATATGGATAGCAATGGTGAATATAAAGGTCTTGACCAGAATATTCATCAGGCAAAAGATTTTACAAACTACACCACATTTTCGCTTTGGGACACTTACCGCGCTTTGCATCCGTTTTTCAATATCATCCAGCCAAAACGAAATAATGATATGGTTAAATCAATGTTGGCACATTATGACCAGTTCAGCCTGAAAATGTTACCTGTTTGGTCGCATTACGCCAATGAAAACTGGTGTATGAGCGGTTATCATTCGGTTTCTTTGATTGCGGATGCAATTGTAAAAGGCACTTACACCGGAAATCCTGAGGAAGCTTTAAAGGCTTGTATCACCACTTCCAACAAACGAAGTTACGAAGGCATCGGCGAATACATCGACAAAGGTTATATCTCTGCGGAGAAAAACGGAACATCGGTTTCCAACACTTTGGAATACGCTTACGACGATTGGGCGATTGCACAAATTGCTAAGAAATTAGGCAAAACCGATATCTATAATGAATATCTGAAACGTTCTGAAAACTGGAAAAATGTCTTTGATAAATCAATCGGTTTTATGAGACCGAGATTATCAGACGGAAGTTTCAAAAAAGAATTTGATTTGCTGAGCACGCACGGACAAGGCTTTATTGAAGGAAATTCCTGGAATTACAGTTTTTTCGTTCCGCATAATCCTGAGGAATTGATGAAAGCGATGGGCGGAAAAAAGAAATTCGGGGAAAATCTTGACCAGTTATTCACAATGCATTTGCCAGATGAATTTTTCGCTGATACAGAAGACATTACAAGAGAAGGAATCATCGGCGGTTATGTTCACGGAAACGAACCTGCACATCATGTCGCTTATCTTTATAATTTTGCCGGACAACCTTGGAAAACCCAGGCTCAAATCAGAAAAATCCTGACGATGCAATACAAAGCAAAACCTGACGGACTGGGCGGAAATGATGATTGCGGGCAAATGAGTGCATGGTATATTTTCAGCAGTTTGGGTTTCTACCCTGTTTCACCAGGTTCCGATGAATACTCGATTGGAAGTCCGAGTGTGAAGAATGCAACATTGAATCTTGAAAATGGAAAATCATTTGAAATCGAAGCTAAAAATCAGTCTGATAAAAATGTTTACATCGAAAAAATAGAACTGAATGGAAAAGTCATAAAAGATTTCACTATCAAACATCAGGATATTATGAATGGCGGAAAGCTGACTTTTTATATGACCAACAAACCTAAGAAATAAAATTGAATTTTGCCAGAATCCATTAATTTTGCAAAAATTTTCGAACTGAAATCAAAATGAAGAAACTTCTCGGACAAACTGCACTTTATGGATTAACGACTGTGATTATCAGACTTTTCCCATTCGTTATTAATCCAATTATCACGAGAACTTTTGGACCAACGGCCTACTCTCCTTTTGCAGATTTTTATTCTGTAGCAGGTGTTATTGCTGTTCTTTTGACGCATGGAATGGAAACTACTTTTTTCCGGTTTGCTCTGGACGAAAAAGATGACAGGAAATTGATTTCGACTTCATTTTTTAGTGTTTTAGCGGTGACTTTGGTTTATTTATTTTTTACCCTGCTTTACAGACAGCCTCTGGCGAATGCCTTTAAAACACCTGACCAGGTAGATTTGCTGGCCATTTTAACAGTGACTCTGGCTTTAGATGCTTTTTGTGCAATGCCTTTTGTAATGCTGAGAAAAAATGAAAGACCATTAAAATATGCAGGAATCAGAATTACAAACGGAATTATCAATTTTCTATTGGTTGTATTTTTCATCATCATTCTTCCAAAATACCCTAATGGACTTTTTGGTTTAAAATACAGTTCGAAATTCGGAATCGGGTATGTTTTTGTTGCGAATCTTGTTGCGAGTTCTATTACATTCTTGATGTTATCCAAAGAGCTTTTCATAGCAAGAATCAAATATTTCTCATGGGAACTTTGGAAAAAAATGATCAAATATTCCTGGCCAATTACTATTGCAGGTTTAGCCGGAATCATTAACGAAACTTTTGACCGACAATTCCTCAAGTTCCTTTTACCGGAAGAAATCGGTAGACACGAATTGGGCGTTTATGGTGGCGTTGCGAAGGTTGTGACTTTTGTTATTTTGTTCAGACAAGCTTATTCTTTAGGAATCGAACCTTTCTTTTTTAGCAATTCGAAGAAAGAAAACGCAAAGGAAATGTACGTGAAATTAATGGATATTTTCATTGCTATCAATTGCCTGATTGTCTTATTTTTATCCATCAATCTTGATTGGATTGCGAAAGTTTACATCAACAACCCGGAATATTATGAAGGTATTGGAATCCTTCCGATTTTGTTTTTTGCCAGTTTGTTTCTGGGAATCTATCTCAACCTTTCGATTTGGTATAAGTTGACGGACAAGACTATTATCGGAGCATACATTTCAGCAATTGGGGTTATTATTACAATTCTAATTAATTTCTACTTTATTCCTAAATATGGATACTGGGCATCCACTTGGGCAACGATTGCGAGTTACTTCTCCATGATGGCCATATCTTATGTTTGGGGACATTTCAAATATCCAATTCCTTACAATATTTACAAGAATCTGATCGTCATTCTTATTACAATGCTGGTATCTCTTGTATGTTATCAATATTTAAAAGAAAACATTTGGTTGGGTAATGTTATATTTCTATTTTTGGCAACCATTTTGTTAAAGACTGAAAAATTAATTCCTCAGAAAATTCTTAATAAAATTGGAAGAAAATAATAACTCAAACCAGCTATTAACTTATTAATAGCAATTAACTTAACAAGAAATCTATGAAAATAATAGTTCCAATGGCAGGTCGCGGTTCACGACTAAGACCACATACATTGACAGTTCCAAAACCACTCATTCCAATTGCAGGGAAACCAATTGTACAAAGATTGGTAGAAGACATTGCAAAAGTAGCCAATGAACCTATCGAAGAGATCGCTTTCATCATTGGCGATTTTGGACCAGAAGTAGAAGCGTCATTGATAAAAGTAGCTGAAAATCTTGGAGCAAAAGGAAGTATTTATACCCAAAATGAACCGCTTGGAACCGCTCATGCAATCAATTGTGCAAGAGAAAGTATGAGTGGGCCTGTAATCATTGCTTTTGCTGATACATTGTTCCGCGCAGATTTCCATTTAGACACCAATGCAGACGGTGTAATCTGGGTAAAAAAAGTAGAAGATCCTTCTGCTTTTGGTGTTGTCAAATTGGATGATTATGGTTTTATAACCGATTTTGTGGAGAAACCAAAAGAATATGTTTCTGATTTGGCAATTATCGGAATTTACTACTTTAATTCCGCCGAGAAATTAATGGCAGAAATCGACTATATAATGGACAATGATATTACTGAAGGTGGAGAATATCAATTAACGACAGCTTTGGAGAACCTTCGATCAAAAGGCGCCAAATTTTCTCTTGGAAAAGTGGATGACTGGATGGATTGTGGCAATAAAAATGCAACAGTTGAAACCAACAGCAAAATCCTGGAATATGAGAAAGAATGCATGTCAAAATATCCAGACTCTGCCGTTATCGAAAATTGTATGATCATACCACCTTGCTTCATTGGTGAAAATGTAAAATTAACCAATTCCAGAATAGGACCTAATGTTTCTCTTGGGAAAAACACCGTTGTTATCAACTCCAATATTGACAATTCCCTAATTCAGGAAAACACCATCATCGATCACGGAAACTTGAGCAATTCTATGATTGGAAATTCTGCAAAATATTTCGGCGTAGCAAGAGAAATCTCCTTGGGAGATTATTCTGTTCTTGATTTCCTTTCAAAAGATTAATTTTAATTTAATAACATATTAGCTTTGTCAGAGTTTTGGGCTTTGACAAAGTTTTTTTTAGATAGACGTCTGAAAATATTAGTTTATTTTTGGCGTTAATATTGTTAGACTTATTTTAAAAAAGTTTATGAAATCATTCATTTTAATTATACTCTCAGCACTAGTCATCACTTCTTGTAGTGTTCAGAAAAAGACAGCAGAAGAAAACCCGGTAAGTACGACCAAACCTGTTGAAAATAATGATCAGTTTTTCTCATCAATCGAGAAAAAATCCACTTTTGATGCTGTAAAAATCAATAGTAAAATTGATGCAAGAACAGGCTCTTTTATTCCAACATTGGATGCTGTAATTTATATTGAAAATGGGCAAAAAATCTGGATGAATCTTATTGCGGTCATTCTGCAGGCCGCAAGAGGTGTTGCAACTCCGGAAGGAATAAAAGGTTACTACAAATTAGACAAAACTTATATTGATTCTGACTTTGGATATTTGAACAAACTTTTAAATGTAAATTTCATCGATTATAATTCTCTTCAAAACTTACTTTTAGGGAAAACTTTCATTCCTGTTTCTGATGAAAATTATAAACTTACCCAGAATGCACAGGGTTTTAATTTACTTTCAAAAGAAACTCAAAAAATTACGGAAAACGGAAAAACCACAGAATATAATATTTCTCTGAATTACGATAAAGACCTAAACCTAAATCATGTTTTATTGACCAATACTTTGAGTAATGACCAACTGGAAATCACTTATTCCAACAGGGAAATCCTCAATAATGAGAGCTTTCCGAAAAGTGTTAAAATAATTATAAAAGCAAAGAAAACGGACGAAATATTAATTGAAAATACGAAATTTGATTTTTCCCGAATGGAAACTACTTATTCCGTTCCTGCCAATTACAAAAAGACAGAGATTAAATGATTAAGAAATTAAGTTTTTTTATAAGTATTTTAGTATTCGGAAGCGCTTTTGCACAGAAAGATAAAGAACAACTGCAAAAACAGAATGCAGATCTCAAAAAGCAAATTTCTTCTCTCAATGCAACGTTGAACCAAACCAAACAAGAATCTAAGCTTTCAATAGCATACCTCAATGCTGTAAATCAAAAACTTAGCCTAAGAGAAAAGGTTTACAATAACACTCAAAAAGAAAAAAGGTTTATTGAAGATGATATTTATAAACGTCAGCTGGAAATCAATAAAAATAATCGTGAGTTAGAAGTTCTCAGAAAAAACTATGCTGAGATTCTTGTAAAAGCGTACAAAACAAAAGGAGTACAGAACAAGGTAACTTTCATTTTATCTTCCAAAAATCTAGGTGAAGGACTTAAAAGAATAGAATACCTGAAAAGATACTCCGAATACCAAGATAAAAAAGCCGCAGAAATTTCTAATAAGGCTAATGAAATCAAAAAAAATATAACGCTCAAGAAAAAATCGGTAACCGAGAAAGACAATCTTCTACTGTCTCAGAAAAAAGACCTTGCAGTTATCGAGATTGAAAGGCAGCAAAAGCAGGATTTGTTGAATGA
>QFQW01000068.1 GCA_003248755.1 Chryseobacterium sp.
CCGTAAAAGGTGCTCCAAAACCTGTAAAAGCAGGAACGAAAGTTAAAAACATCAGATTAAGACCAGACAGCGACCATAATATCGATTGTAAAATTGACGGTTTCGGTTCTATGGCTTTGAAGTCTGAGTTTGTAAAGAAAGCTTAATATTCATCAAAGATTCCAAAATATAAAAGTCGCAAAGATTGATTCTTTGCGACTTTTGAATTTATTTTATATTCAATATTTAAGACAAAAAAAGGAAAATTTTGGCAGGGTAAACTTTCAAAGACTTTGATTGCGGATGCTAATTTCAGTCCTTAGGGGCAGAAAGAGAATTAACCAAAAAATTCCTATATACTTTCGTTTAGCAAAAATAGAAATTTTTCATAATTCAACAAACTGAAAATGTATAAGTTATCAATATTTTATTAACAAATTGGAAAATAATGAGATTTAAAATTCCAAAAAGACCTTTCCTGAAATAGAATTTGGAGTGTAAATCACAATCGATTTATCATTAATATTAAGTCTGCTTCTGTAATGCGAACCAGAGAAAAGACTTTCTAAAACCATTGCTTCTACTCCATTTTCAGCAACTTTTATTTGATGTGGGAAGTAATGTTTTTTAGAAAGATTAAATTGAGCTTTTTCTTCGTCTGTAAAAATATTAACCTCACCTAAAAGCTTCGCCACATAATCGTTATAAGGATTTTCGTAAGTTTCTTTCGGGGAATCATTTTGAATCAATCTTCCTTGTTGTAGAATCACAATTTTATCTGCCCAAGGCAGGACTTCTTCCAGATTATGCGTTGAAATCAAAAGGCTCATATTGTTTTGTCTCACATAGTTGAAAAGCTTGTCTCTCAACTCAAATTTTCTGGAAAAATCAAGATTACTGAAAGGTTCGTCCAATAAAAGCATTTTTGGTAGAACAGCCAAAGCTCTCGCAATCGCCACACGTTGTTGTTGTCCACCGCTTAGGTTCTTAGGAATCACTTTAGCATACTCTGTCAATCCGACAACATCTAATAATTCTTCAACTTTCTCTTTTTTGGTTGAGAGATTAATATTAGAAATAAATTTTCCAACATTGTCGTAAACCGTTCCATAAGGCATCAAATCGTAATTTTGGGCTACAAATTTCATCTGTGCTTCGCCCGGGACAAGATTTCCTTTTAGTCCAAATAATTTTTGGCCTTCAAAGATAATCTCTCCACTTTGCCAATCCATCAAACCATAGATAAGACTCAATAATGTTGATTTTCCGCAACCACTTTCGCCTGCCAAAGCAATGATTTGGCCTTCATCCAAATTAAGATTAAGATTTTGGAACAATGGTTTATCGGCCTGATAATTGAAATACAGATTCTTAACTTCTAGCAACATTTTTAAAAATAAGATTTTAAACTCGTAATAATTTTATTACTTTAGCAAAGTACGGAAAAGTAACTAATAATTTAAAATATTTGAAATGAAATTGCAATGTGATTCCATTTCTATTCTGAAAAATCTCTTGATATGAAAAAAGCAACTTTGATAGCCACAATATTGATAATTTCTGCTTCGGTTTTGGTAATATCGTGTGGAAAAGATAAACCTGTAACCAGCGAAAGCAATGAAGTTTTGACAACAACAGACGGAAAAATCTACGCTGTGGATACACTAAATAGTAAAGCAGAATGGAAAGGTTTCAAGGTTGTAAAGTCTGATAATACAAGTCATATCGGAACTTTGAAGTTTGAAAGCGGAGAAGTAACCGTGAAGGATGACAAGTTGGAAAGTGGACAATTTGTGATTGACATGACTTCTATCAAGAACGATGACTTAACCGATTCCGAAAGCAACGGAAAACTGATTGGACATTTGAAAAGTGCAGATTTCTTTGATACAGAAAAATTCCCAACTGCTTCTTTTGAAATTACCAAAGTATCAGAAGCGCCTGCAGGTGGAGATTACAACACAATTCTTGAAGGGAATCTAACTTTGAAAGGAATTACAAAACCTGCAACTTTCAACGCCAATGTAAAATTGAAAGACGGCGAACTGAGCATCGCAACAGAACCAAAAGATATCAACAGAGATGAGTTTGGAATAGTTTTTCAAATGCCTGCTGCGGAAGGTTTGATTAAAAATGAAATCAATGTTCAGATGAAAGTTAAAGCAATTGAAAAAAAATAAATAGTAAAATTCAATTTATCATAAAAATTAATCCGCTTATTAGAAAGGCGGATTTTTTTGTGGAATTTTTATTTTAAAAATTGTACTTTTGCAGTCTATTTTTTTAAACAAAATAATGCTAGAGAAAATTGATGACCTACTGATAGAAGTACAAAATTTCCAGTCTTCTGCAAAAGATGAGATAGAAAAATTCCGACTCAAATTCAATGGAAAAAAAGGAATCATGAATGATTTCTATGATGCGTTGAAGCAAATCCCGAACGAGCAGAAAAAAGATTTTGGACAGAAAATCAACATTTTAAGAAATGCTGTAAATGACAAACTGGAAGAAATAAAAACTTCTTCAGAAAGCAAGATCATCCTTGAAAAAGAAGACCTTACTAGACCAGCTTTTCCTTTGGAATTAGGTTCTCGCCATCCCATTAATCTTGTTAAAAATAAAATCATTGATATCTTCAAATCCATTGGTTTTGCTGTTGCTGACGGACCGGAAATTGAAGACGATTGGCATAACTTCACTGCATTGAACTTACCAGAATATCACCCGGCAAGAGATATGCAGGATACGTTTTTCATTGAGCAAAATCCAGATGTTTTGTTGAGAACACATACTTCTTCTGTCCAAATCAGACACATGGAAAACAACGAACCGCCAATGAGAATTTTGTCTCCGGGACGTGTTTTCCGTAATGAAGCTGTTTCTTCCCGTTCACACTGTATTTTCCATCAGATTGAAGGTCTTTACATTGATGAGAATGTAAGCTTTGCAGATTTGAAACAAACAATTCAGTTTTTCACAACTGAGCTTTTTGGAAAATCGAAAATCAGAATGAGACCTTCTTATTTCCCATTCACAGAGCCAAGTGCTGAAGTTGATGTTTATTGGGGCCTTAATTCTGAAACAGATTACAGGATTACAAAAGGAACAGGCTGGCTGGAAATAATGGGCTGCGGAATGGTTGACCCCGCTGTTCTTAAAAATGTGAATATCGACTCTGATAAATTCTCAGGATATGCTTTTGGAATGGGAATCGAAAGAATTGTAATGCTTCTTTATCAAATGAGTGACATCAGAATGTTTTTTGAAAATGACATTAGAATGTTGGAGCAATTCAAAACGTTATAAGTAATTTTAATACTACAATTACAAACAGACGATTTTTAAACTAAAAATCGTCTGTTTTATTTGAAAAAATATATAAAATAAGATTTTTTATTGGCACTATAAATATTTTGAACATAAATCCTTCTTAATATATGAATACGTATTTTAATTTTAAATATTAAAAATTTGCAGGATTTTTTTCATTAGATTTATATAAACAATGTTTATTAAACCCTTATTTTAATAGTTTATTATTACATATAACATTTTTCATAATATTATATATATGTAATAATTCATACTTTTGCAAATTATGATTATCAGTTATTAAAAAAAATTGATTGTAAATAAAAAACTTAATAACAAAAACATAGATGAAAATAAAAGAGAATCCCTCTGCTCCATTGAGTTTCAGATTAAGAAAACCTATCCACTATTTTCTAATTTTTTGTATTCTTCTAATACAAGTTATCATTGCTGCATTTTTTTATAATGAATTTATCAGTAAGAAAAAACTCAGCTTTTTTGAACAGCAATTAAAAGAAGTTCATTCTTTAGAAAACCTCACAGACAGTTCCAGAAAAGAGCTTTTGAATGCCCAGGATTATTTTCAGAAATATCTGATAAGTGAAGACAAATCCTATTTGGAATTATACTTTGAATCCGTGAATAAGCTCACAAGAAATTTTGACAGTATCAATAAATTTAAGAACCCTAGACTAAATAATATTTTAAAACCTTTAAAAAGTGATTCATCAGAATTCAGAAAACTGAAGTCGTTAACAGATTCTACTTATCAGTTTTCTACCAAATCTACTTTTAAAGCTAAAGATGACTTACCAAAATTAAGAGAATACGAGTTTAACAATTACAATTACAACAAATTTGATATACAGACCCAAACAACTTCTGATAGTATCAAAAAGAAAGGATTATTTGGAAGACTTGGTGACGCCATCTCCGGAAAAGTGGATGTACAGAAAGAAAGCACTGTAATTACTGTAAAAAATGGAGGGTTAACTAATGCCGAGAGAATAAAAAAGGACATGGACAGTATTGTCAAAAAGATTAATAATCATTATTCCAAAGAAGTCCAGAAAATTCAAATCAATATTGTAAAAAATCAAAATAATTCGGGAAAATTTTTCAAGACGTTTAACAACTTACTGATTTACAGCAATGACTTGATGAATCTTTATGATACTGCCATCAAAGATACCAAAGCTGATCTGGAGAAAGAATATGAAAAACAAAACTCTGTTAATAATACAATCAGAACTTACTTGATTTTTGGAGCAATGATTCTGATGTTTATTGTTTCCATATTAATTATGTATTTCACAAGAATTGCATTTATTTATGAAAAAAGATTGAACTCGGCGAACAAACAAATCAAAGAAAACTTAAATTTCAAAAATAGAATTCTGGGAATGTTGAGCCACGAGCTGCGATCACCACTTAAAATAATTGGTATTTTCATTAATAAGATTAACAAGAAAACGAGTGATGACAGTATCAAGGAATATCTAAAATCTATTAGCTTCACCAATAATACTCTGTTAATGCAAGCCAATCAGATCCTGGAATACACTAAAAATCAACACGTCGAAAACAAACTGATTCCTGTAAAATTTAATCTTAAAAATGAAATCAAATCAATTTTAGCATCAATTGAACCTTACATCGAAACCAGAAACAACACATTTGTCGTTAATGAAAATATTAATCCTGACTTAGAAATCTATTCTGATAATACGAAGATCAACCAGATTTTCATGAACATTCTTGGAAATGCCAATAAGTTTACAGAAAACGGAGAAATCAGCGTGGATACTTCCACGAAACTAATTGATGAAAAAACAGTTTCTCTTACAACAATTATCAAAGATACAGGAGCGGGAATCTCGGAATCCGACCTTGAAAAGATATTTGAACCTTATTATCAAGGAGTGTTATCAGAAGACGTTGAGAATCTGGGCGCAGGATTAGGATTGAGTTTGTGTAAAGAAATTGTGGAGCTTTACTCAGGTAACATTTCTGTATCCAGCGAAAAAGGCAGAGGAACCACAGTCACTTTTTCTATTAATTTAGCAATTGATAAATGAGTTCACTAGATTTCAAAAAAAGTTATTTTTTACTTGCGGATGATCATAGCCTGATAAGACAAGGCATCGAATTTCTTTTAGAAGAACTGGGATTAGATTTTGAGGCATTTCATGCTTCCAATCTTCAGCAGATTATTTCAATTTTGAAAGAAAATCCAATAGACATTGCTGTTATTGATGCTCATTTTCCCGACGGAAACAGTTTGACAATCATACAACAAATAAAAGAATTACAACCAGATATCAGAATATTAATTTTTACAGGAATCGAAGAAAGCACACAATCCTTAAAGTTTTTAAACGCTGGTGCTAATGGATTCCTGAGCAAGTTGAGCGAAGAAGAAGAAATAAAACAAGCCATTTGGGGAATATTGCGCTACGGGCAACACATCTCTCCTGTCACGCAGGCTTTACTAATGAATTCTATCCAAAATCCTAACCTAATCAATCCTCTAAAAATTTTGACCGAAAGAGAATTGGAAATTGCAGAAATGTATGCCAAAGGTTTAGGAAATTTGGAAATTTCTAACCGCCTTGACATCAAACAAAACACGGTGAGCACCATCAAAAAAAGAATTTTTGAGAAGCTAAAAATAGAAAATATAGTAGAACTCGCAGAATTAATTAAAAATAATAAGAATTAATTTCTTTTTCATTAAAATTTATCAAACCCTACTTTCTTTTTGTAGATAAATATCTACAAACTCATCGAAATACATCTAAAGGATTTTCTTGGATTCAATATTGTCATACTGATATTTTTGTATCAGTAAAAAGTTAGTAATTATAATCATAAAAAATAATAGCAATATTAGAAAAAGATAATAATCACAACTTTGATTCTAGAAACACACATAATGAAATTAAGGTATCTATTACAGAGTCATCCGGCTCTGTAAAAGATCCTTAAAACGAGAAAAAAAATTCAATTTACCTTAACCTCAACCACCAAATCACAAATTTTCTTAAATTATTATTTATGAATCAAAAAAACACAGATGATGAAAATTAATAATAGAAAAGAAATAGCAGTTGCTCTGTATGGTTTTTCCATGATAGTTTTACTGGATATCTTATTTGTATTATTTGGAAAACCAATTTTCAAAATTGATAAAACTATTCTGTATGGATTATTTATAACAGTTTTTATATTTTGTATTTGGAGACTATGGACTTTGAAAATTTTCTCATTAGAAGTTTCTGAATTTTTACTTTCGGTGAAATATAAACACCCATTTTCAAATTTGAATAGACCGGTCTTAGAAATCCCAACAAACAAAGTCATTTCATTCACCGTAGAAAAAGGCATTATCAATTATATCTTAATAATAAACATAAAGTCCAGAAGAGGAATCAGAAGTTTCTATTACAGACTCGGAAAACTACCGGAGCACCAAGCTGAAAAATTCAAACAAATGACAGATTTTATATCTGAATCATCCAAAAGAAAAGAGTTATAATTATTAAAGTTATCATAGTAGTTATTGTAGTGGAAGAGCTGTCAAATATATTTGACAGCTCTTTTTTTTGTTTTTAAATAATCAATTACTTCGAAAATATCTTACATCAATTTCCAACGTTTTTTGTTTCTCTAATTTTGAAATTAAATAATGATTATCTTTATAAAAATCCCAAACTATGAAAATATTTGCATTCGCAGGAAGCAACTCTTCAACTTCCATCAACAAGCAATTGGTAAAATTTGTCCTTAAAAGTTTTCCAAATGAAGAAATTAATCTAATTGACCTTAACGATTATCTGATGCCTGTTTTTTCTGTTGATTTAGAAAAAAACGGTTTTCCGCAAGAAGCCTACAAATTCTTGAAAAACATCGAGGATTCTGACGTAATAATCTGTTCTTTGGCAGAAAACAACCGTTCTTACAGTGCGGCTTTCAAGAACATCTTTGATTGGGCATCAAGAATCAATGTGAAAGTTTTTCAAAATAAACCAATGTTCCTGATGACAACTTCGCCCGGAGGTTTTGGAGGAGGAAATGTAATGGCAGAAGCTTATAAGTTCTTTCCACAATTCGGAGCTGATATTAAGGAAACGTTTTCTCTTCCTAAGTTCTATGAGAATTTTGATTCGGACAATGGTGTTATTGAACCTCAACTTTTAAGTGAATTAAATTCTAAAATTGAAAACTTCAAAAATCAAATCTAATGGAAACCCACGAATACAATACAGGTGACATTACAATCCTTTGGAAACCAAAAATGTGTATCCATTCCGGAATCTGCGTAAAATCTCTTTCAAAAGTTTACAATCCGAAAGACAGACCTTGGATAAAATCGGAAAACGCAACAACTGAGGAATTGAAAGACCAATTATCAAAATGTCCATCAGGTGCTTTGAGTTATAAAATTAATTCTTAAAAAATGGGAGTAACAGTAAAAGCAAGTCTGGGAACAGAAAAATATTATACAGAAGTAATCGCTGGAGAAAATACGCTCATTACGGATGAACCTGTTGATAAAGGTGGTGGAAACAAAGGTTTCAATCCATTTGAGATTTTAGCGACTTCTCTTGCCAGTTGTACAGCAGCAACGCTGAGAATGTACATCGATAGAAAAGGCTGGGAAATCCCAATGATTAATGTAGAAGTGGATTTGGAAAATTATCCTCAAACCAAAACGGCTCAATTTTGCAGAATCATAGATTTTGGAAATACTGAAATCAGTGAGGATATCAAAGACAAACTATTCAAAATTGCAGATGCCTGTCCAATTCATAAAATACTAACAAACGATATAGAAATCTTAACTAAAATCAAATAAAAATGCTGGAAGTAATACAAAACAACGGAGAAAAACATGGTGAATTTGTCGCCCTTTTCGACGGTAAACAAGCAGGACTTATGACTTACACTTGGGCAGGAGCAGACAAGTTCATAATAGACCATACAGAAGTTGAACCGGCTTATAACGGAAAAGGCGTGGGAAAAGCAATGGTTTACAAAGCCGTAGAATTTGCCCGAGAAAACAATCTGAAAATCATTCCGCTTTGTCCTTTTGCGAAGGCGACTTTCCAGAAGAATGAGGAAATCAGAGACGTTTTATAATTAATAATGATGAATTATTAAAAATCCATTTCTATTCTGAAATGGATTTTGTTTTTTATCTAGATTCGATTCTAAAATATATTCTTAAAACCAATTCTTCATTCTATTATAGTCTAAGAAATAAGTGATTCTAAGAGAAAAATTATTAATCATCGGTGTATTGAAAAGCTCATCAAAATTATTCTTAAATCGCATTCTGGACATTTCAAGATAATTACTTGTTGCATTTCTGTAGAGCAAAGTCAATTGACTTCCTGGCGCAAACCACCAAGAATAACGCAAATCGACGTTCCAAGAATTGTAAGTTCCGTTCAGATTTGGATTGTATGTTGTGTTGGAATTCAAATCTCCATTGTTATCAAGTATATAAAACTGCTTGTAAGTAACATCTGAAAAATAATGTCTGAACGCCAATGCCAAAGTCATCTTTTCATTAAATGTATATTGTCCTGTAATCGCATTCTCATAGGTATTTCTCTGTCTTCTTCCCATATAGATATTGCTAGAATCTTTCCCAGAATATCCAACTTCGTTATTACTGAAAACAGGATTGAACTGCCAAATCACTTTCATTTTATCAGAAGCTCTGTATCGCAGATATAACGATGGAACAACGTAGTTTCGCCCCTTTTGGTCGTAGGCATAATAGTCAACCGTGATGTTATATTGAAGTTTCTTCCTACTGTCACTTTCAAACCAAAGCCAACTGTCAAAATATCCAGGGACATTCAGATATCTTCCAAAAGTTCTTGGTTCATAGATATCTTTTTCACCATAAGGTGTGAACTCGATTCCACCTCCAAAACTTTGGAACTTCTTATTCGTAAATGAATTATTATGATTAAAAATCAATTTTTGATTCAGAAACGACTCCAATCTGTGATAATAATTCAAATTGAAATTCAGATACATATTATTAAGTTTCCCCGTAGGTTGAAGAATCCTATAACCATACCAGACATTGTGATTGCCATAATTTGTTTTTGTGGAGAATCCCAAATCATTGATATCCCAATCTTTGCTCACATAATTGGCATTAACCTCAAATCTGTTATTTCCTGAGAACTTACCAATTCCAATAGTTCCTCTGTTCCCGAATTTGGTATCACCGTCCATCACCCAGCTTCCTTTCAAATTCCCATAATAAGTATAAGTATTCTTTTTGTTGGCTATACTCCATAAAAGTCCTGTCGCATTTGCATCACGAAAATCTCCCATTCTCAACGTGCTGGTATTGACAAGCGTGACAGAAGAATTATCTCCAAATCTCTGGTCAAAAACCAAAACATTGTAATTGGTCCAAGGTTCTACTGTCTCTTTTCTGGTTACTCCAGTTTCATTATCACGAATTGTGGCTTCCATTTTCTCGGTAACACCATTGAAAATTCCAATTCCCAAGCCTTTCTTTGTACGTCCGGAAATTTTAAAAGCATTGAATAATTTGACTTTTGAAGGATATTCAGTAACCGTTTCATTTTCTGTTGTATCAGGATATCTTGACGGACTTCCTCCTACTCTTCTGGAATAGAACATATCTCCCTTACTGAAAAGTTCTGTCCCTTCCATAAAAAATGAACGTTGCTCTGCAAATTGTTGTTCAAATGGTGTTAAATTAAGAATTGAATTATCAAAATTAGCTTGTCCAAAATCCGGAATCAAGGTCATGTCAAATGTGAAAGCATCATTAATCCCGTATTTCAAATCCATTCCACCGTTCACATTCATTTCTGTTTTTCCGTCATAACTGTTGACGTAAGTTGAGAAATAAGGAGTGAAGGACAGCCTTGTTGGTGTTTTGATTTCGGCAACGCCATTTAGGACGCCATCGTATAAAGTATAATTTCCTTTCTGATTGTCCACGTGATTCCAATCATACATCGTATTGGTTCTTTTAACTTTCCGAATCATATTAAGACCAAATTCCTGCAAATCTTTTTTTGGAAAACGCAACTCGAAAAAAGGGATTTTCATTTCCACAGCCCAACCTTTTTCATTGATTTTCACCGCGCTATACCAGACGGCATTCCAAGACATATCTTCATTTTCCGTGGTCAATTTTCCATCAACTTGAACGCCTGCTGCAGTAACTATGAATTCCAAACTCTGTTGATGGTCATTGTAACCATTGATTATAATTCCAAAAAAATCGTCATTAGCAATGTTATCTCTTTCCGTTAGCTCCTTTAAAATTTTTGAGGGTTCCGGGTCGTACATTTGCGCCGCAATATATAAGCCTGTGTCATCATAAAGGAATTTGACTTCTGTTCTTAAACTGTCTGCTTGCGGTTTTCCGTTATTCGGCTGACGTTCTACAAAATTGGTTGCAATAGGAACATTCTTCCAAATCTCATCATCCAGAATTCCGTCTATTTTGATGGCCTGGTCTTTTTTAACAGCCATCAATTTCTTTCTCGAAATACTATCAGAAGCAATCGATTTCTGAGCAAAAACATGCATCGAAAAAAGAATTAATAGAAGAATACAAAATTTAGTTTTCATAGTTTTATCTTACTTGGAGATAAGACAACGGCAGAATAATTTTCATTACATCGAAACAAAAAAAATCAGACAAAAGCCTGATTTTCAATTTAATATTTTATTTTTTTTTATAATTATGGTTTATAACCATCTTTAAGCGTAACTGTTCTGTTGAATACCAAAGTGTCATCAGAAGAATCTCTGTCTTTTATATAATATCCGATTCTCTGGAACTGATAATGGTTTTCCAAGGTTGCATTTTTTAAACTTGGTTCCGCAAAGCCATAAGTAATTCTTAGCGATTGAGGATTAATGAAATCCATAAAATCTACTTCTTTCTCAGCATCAGGCTGTTCAGTTGTGAATAATCTTTCGTAAGTTCTGATCTCGATTGGTAAAGCATGTTTTGCAGAAACCCAATGTAGAGTTCCTTTCACTTTTCTAAGGCTTGCCTCAGTTCCGCTTCCAGATTTAGAATCTTCATCATAAGTCGCATATATTGTAGTGATTTCGCCATTCGCATCTTTCTCTACTCTTTCCGCTTTGATGATATATCCAGCTTTCAAACGAACTTCTCCACCTAATTTAAGACGGAAAAATTTCTTATCAGCTTCTTCTTTGAAATCTTCTCTTTCTATGTAAACTTCTCTTGAGAAAGGAACTTCTCTTGTTCCGGCATTTTCATCTTCCGGATTGTTTTCAGTTTCCAACCATTCTTCTTTATCATCAGGATAATTTTCGATGATTAGTTTAACAGGATTTACAACCGCCATTACTCTGGTCGCTACTTTGTTAAGGTCTTCTCTTACACAGAATTCAAGCAACTGAATGTCAATCAAGTTTTCACGTTTTGCGACCCCAACTTTTTCAATGAAGTTTTTGATTGAAGCTGGCGTGTAACCTTTTCTTCTCAATCCAGAAATAGTTGGCATTCTCGGGTCATCCCAACCTGTCGTAACACCTTCCTGAACTAATCTTTGAAGTTTTCTTTTGGAAGTCACCATGTAAGAAACATTCATCCTTGCAAACTCTCTCTGCTTTGGTGCAACGCTTTCGTTATCATAAACCTGGTCTAGATACCATTCGTAAAGTGGACGGTGATTCTCGAATTCAAGTGAACATAATGAATGTGAAATTTGCTCGATATAGTCAGATTCTCCGTGTGCCCAATCGTACATCGGATAGATCTTCCATTTTTCTCCGGTTCTGTGGTGTGGTTTTTTCAGGATTCTGTACATCACGGGATCACGCATGTTCATGTTCGGAGAAGCCATATCGATCTTTGCACGCAAGCTCATCGTACCTTCTTCGAACTCGCCATTCTTCATTTTTTCAAAAAGCTCAAGACTTTCTTCAATAGGACGATTTCTAAAAGGAGAATCGATCCCTGGTTCAAAAGGGTTCTTTCTCTGTGCAGTAATATCTTCGGAAGATTGCTCATCTACATAAGCTTTACCTTCTTTGATCATCTCAACAGCCCAAACATATAATTGCTCAAAATAATCTGAAGTGTATAGTTCCTGATCATATTTGAAACCCAACCAATCAATATCAGCTTTGATGGAATCTACAAATTCCTGCTCTTCTTTTGCAGGATTGGTATCGTCAAAACGAAGGTTAACAGGCGCATTATATTTCTGGCCAAGGCCAAAGTTGATACAGATGGCCTTTGTATGACCAATGTGAAGATAACCATTGGGTTCCGGTGGAAATCTGAAACGCAGCTTAGATGCATCCAAACCGTTTTCCAGATCATCTTCTATGATCTGCTCTATAAAATTGAGTGATTTTTTTTCTTCTTCTTCCATAATCTGAAACGTGAAGTGCAAATTTAACTTAATTTCCCCAAAAAATAAAACGATTTCACCTCATAAAAACAGATAAATATTGATGTCAAAAATTCTTTTAAAACGTAACATTTTTATTTTGTAAATGTTAAATTTGTGTGAACTTTAAACATTTAGTGATACAGAGTTCATTTTTTTTTAATTTTGGGATAATTAATAAATCGAAATGAATCGTAAAAAAATCCTTTTAATTGATGATGAGCAGGACATCTTGGAAATCATCTCTTATAATTTGGAAAAAGAAGGTTATCAGGTCTTCACTGCCGGAAACGGAAATGAGGGAATTGAAAAAGCAAAAGAAATTTTGCCTGATCTTATTCTCTTGGACGTTATGATGCCGGAAAAAGACGGAATCGAAACGTGTCAGGACCTTCGAAAGATCAAAGAATTGCAAAGAACGCTGATTGTATTTTTATCTGCAAGAAGTGAGGAATTCTCACAACTAGCAGGTTATCAAGCTGGTGCTAATGATTATATTGTAAAATTAATCAAACCAAAAGTTTTGGTATCCAAAGTGGCTGCTTTATTACAAATGGGTGCTAATTCCCAGGAAAACTCAAATTATATAGAACTTGGAGATTTGATTATTGATAAAGATAATTTCAAAGTATCAAAAGGCAAGGAAGAGTTTTTATTACCAAAAAAAGAATTCGATTTGCTTTATCTTTTAGCTTCTAACACAGATAAGGTTTTCAAAAGAGAAGAAATCCTCGAAAAAGTCTGGGGAAATGATGTTATCGTAGGCGAAAGAACCATAGACGTTCACATTCGCAGATTACGAGAGAAGCTGGGAATCAATACAATACAGACCCTCAAAGGAATAGGTTATAAATTAGTAGTTTAAGATTTTCTAAAAAGAAAATCTTTTTTTTGAAATGAGATTTAGAAATTCGTTAAAAATCAATTGGTTATCTATCGCAGCATCGCTTCTATTAGTTGGTGTTGTAGGTGGTGTTGTTTTACTTTTCGAGTTTTATACGGATGATGTTTATTTCAAAACCAAAGATTTCAATTATTTTCTGATATTCACTTTATGGTTTGTATTCATCCTCAACTATTTTGTTTTGGAGTTTCTATTCAGCTTTTATAGCAAGAACCAGATCAGGAGAATTACAAACATCCTTCCTGAAGATATTATTCATGATTTTGATTCGGATATTGGCTTCAAGGAACTTGGTGAAAAAGTTCACGAGATGAACCAGAAAAATGCCGAGATTGATATGATGAAAGAGATGGAGGACTACCGGAAAGAATATATCGGAAACGTTTCCCATGAGCTGAAAACTCCATTATTTTCAATCCAAGGTTATATAGAAACTTTACGCGATGGTGGTGTTGAAGATCTAAATATTCGAGACAAATATCTGCAGAGAATTGACAGTTCTGTTGAACGTCTTCTCAACATCGTAAAAGATCTGGATATGATCAATCGTTTTGAAGCAGGACAAATCGAATTGAAATATTCTACATTTGACATCAATCATTTGATTCAAGAAGTATTTGACCTTTTGGAAATGGAGGCGGAAAAGCAATCCATGACAATGCTATTACAGACCACTCAATCCCAGCTTTTTGTTTTTGCAGACAAACAAAGAATTTCACAGGTGTTAATCAATCTAATCTCCAATGCCGTAAAGTATGCCAACCGAGAGGAAGCACAGATCATAGTTTCTACAAGAGAGGGAATGAAAAGCATCCATATCTCTGTAGAGGATAACGGAATGGGAATAAAACCAGAGAATCTCCCAAGGATTTTCGAACGCTTTTATCGTGTAGAATCCAGCCGAAATAGAAAAGAAGGCGGTTCAGGTCTTGGTCTAGCCATTGTCAAACATATTATGGAAGCTCATAAGCAGACTATTTCGGTAGAGAGTGTCTATCTTTCCGGAACCAAATTCAAATTCAAATTGGGAAAATCTTCATTGGAAAGAATGAAAAAACTAAAACAAAATTTTATTGACTGATACAATCTCAGAAAGTCGGAAATTTATAAAAAACTTTTTTGAAAAAAAATTTCCAAGAAACTTTTCTGAAATTTCATTTGTTTTATATTTGCAACATTAATCAAGGTAATATAAAGTTTAAAGTAAAACGAAAATGGTTTATAAGGTAAGAGTAATTCTAGACGCCAAAGAGACAATCTTCCGAGACATCGAGGTCAAAGAAAAACAAACACTTTGGAATCTGCATCTGGGCATAAAAAGTGCGTTCAATCTTCCGGGTGAAGAGTTGTCTTCTTTTTATTTTTCTGATGACGAATGGAATGAAGGAAATGCAATTCCTCTAGAAGACATGAGCGATGATGGAGATGGTGAAATAATGTCTGACATCTATTTGCCGGAAGGTTTTCCTGCTGTTGGGAGCAAAATGAGATTCCAATATGGATTTATAGACCTTTGGGAATTTTTCTGCGAATTATTAGAAATTATAGATGAAAAGCCTGCGGTTAATTATCCAATTACAGTTTACAGATTCGGAAATGTACCATTGAAAGCGCCAAGCAAAAACGGGAGCGATAATGGTAAATCTTCCAAAAAATCCGCCATATTTTTGGATGATGATTTTGGAGATTTCGATGCAGAATTTAAAGAAACAAGCTTCGAAGATGAAGATGACGATTATAACGATGATGATGAAGACGAAGGATATAACGATGTCTTCGAAGAAGATGATGAAGATTAATATAGTTTTATAAAAATATTAACAAGCCCGAATTTTTCGGGCTTTTTTATTTTCATTACATTTACAACATAGACTTTAAAATTTAGCAATGAAAAAGCTGATTCTTTTACCGGCAATCGCCGCTTTATTATTATCCTGTAAAACCCAGAATCAAACGATGGAAAACCCACAAGAATGGAAACGCACCACAAACATCTATGAAGTTAATGTAAGACAATATACGCAAGAAGGAACTTTTACCGCTTTCGAAAAAGAACTTCCAAGGCTTAAGAAAATGGGCGTGGAGACTCTTTGGTTCATGCCAATTACTCCAATTGCCCAACTTAACAAAAAAGGAACTTTAGGAAGTCAATACGCGGCTTACGATTACACCAGCATCAATCCGGAATTCGGGACTTTGGAAAACTTCAAACATTTGGTAAATGAGGCTCACAAAATGGGATTCAAAGTGATTATCGACTGGGTTGCAAATCATACCGGCTGGGACCATGTTTGGACAAAATCTCATCCAGACTGGTACCTTAAAGATGCAGACGGAAGTTTCCACAAAGCCAGCGGAATGGATGACATTATCGAATTGGATTATTCTAATAAAGAAATGCGTCTGGCAATGATAGATGCAATGAAATATTGGGTAAAAGAAACCAATATCGATGGATTCCGTTGTGATCTGGCAAGCTGGGTAGAAGTTGATTTCTGGCAACAAGCAAGACCTGAAGTCGAAAAACTGAAACCGCTTTTCTTTTTAGGAGAATTTGATGAGTTGGAAAATCCGGATTACGGAAAAGTTTTCGATGCCAGTTACAGCTGGAAATGGATGCATCTTTCCGAAGATTTTTACAAAAAAAATCTACCACTTTCTGACTTGAAAAACCTTTTGGAACAATATTCAAAAATTGGAGATAACTCAATGAGAGCATGGTTCACGAGCAATCATGACGAAAACTCATGGAACGGAACCGAATATGAAAAATATGGTGATTTCGCACCAGCTTTAGCAGTTTTCTCAGCGACTTGGAATGGTGTTCCTCTACTCTACAATGGTCAGGAATTGCCAATGAAAGCCAAACGTCTGGAATTTTTCGAGAAAGACCCGATTCCTTGGAACGGAAAATATGAATTGGAAAATTTCTATAAAACCCTCTTCGTTTTGAAGTCTGAAAATCCTGCATTACGAGGTGGCGACCCGGCTGTTACGACTTTTTGGATTAACACAACTTCGAATGACAAAATCTTAGCTTACCTTAGAAAAAATGGAGAACGTGAAGTTTTGGTTTTAATCAATACAACCAAAGATTCTGTTAATTTCAAATTGGAAGATGACAATTCGACAGGAAGTTATAAAAATGTTTTCACAAATAACAAAGTGGAACTAATCAAAGGTTCTGATGTGAGTTTACCAACTTACGGATATTTGGTTTATGAGAAGTAGATTCTAGATATTAGACATCAGACTTTATATTTAATAAAAAACCCTTTCATTTATTGAAAGGGTTTACTTTTTATATAAAACTGAATTCTAATAAGCTGCGGTAAAACGTTGTTTCACAAAATTATTTTGTTCCAACTCATCCACCAAAGCAACAGCAACATCTTCTACGGAAAGAATGCTTCTTCCTTCTTCATTGAAAACCGGATTTTCCAAAGCCGTTCTGTAAGTTCCTTTTCTAACGCCGGCAGTTCCATGATGCATTTCAATTGCCGGGGAAAAGAATGTCCAATCTAAAGTTTCATTTTTCTTGATTTCATTTAAATAATCTCTTGCAGCAGTAGCACCCGGTTTTATCTCTGCTGGAAAATCCGGACCGTCTACCAATTGGTTTCCATCGATGAACAAACTTCCTGCACCACCAACTGTAATAAATCTTTTAACGCCTGATTTTTCAACTGCTTTTTCTATGTTTCTAGAACCGTTTAAAAAGTCGTCATAGAGATTCGGGTTTGTCCAACCTGCGTTGAATGTACTGATTACCGCATCGCTCCCTTCAAGTACTTTTGCTAATTCATCTACATTGTTCACATCTGCGCTTGTTGCAGTTACATTGTCTTTTGCTTCCACTTTTGAGCTGTCTCTTGCAATGGCATTAACAACATAACCTCTGTTTGATAACTCATTAACAACTTGTTTTCCTACGAAGCCTGTTGCTCCGATTACTGCTACTTTACTCATTTTTTTAATAATTTAAATTAATTGTAATATATTTTGTTACATTTTAGATTAAAAATTTTTAACTGAATTGATTACTAAAATCCGACAGATTCTTCTCTTTCAAAAATTGAAGAACCAAATCATCTGTATCATTGAATAAAAGACTCAGATTCTTGTTAATGTCTTTCCCGATATTACAAAGAGGATTAGGATTTTGATTTTTCTTGCCTAGAACTTCTGTGTTTTTTACAGATTCGTAGATATCAGAAATATTGATTTGGTCCGGATTTTTGGCAATTCTCACACCCCCTTCTTTTCCTTGACGACTTTCTACCAAACCTGACTTTTTCAGATTAATCAATTCTTTGCGGACAATCACAGGATTTACATTCACACTTCCGGCAATCCAATCAGATGTTAACCATTCTTGCTCATTATGGGCAAGAAGAGTCATAATATGAATGGCTGTTGCAAATCTTGTATTATTCATTTCGTTGCAAATTTAAAACATATTTTAATTGTAACAAAATATATTACAGTTAATTTTTATTTATACTCAAAAAAAGCACAACGAGTTAACTGTAATTATTTTTAATACTACTTCGTTTCAATATCAATAATCTTCTTCCCTATTTTTCCAAAATATTGATTAATCAAAGGTTCATAAACTTTATAACCATCATCAACATTGGTGAAAATCACAAGACCTTGCTTTGTTTTTGGTAAAATAAAAACGATAGTATTCACACCTTTGTCGGAACCACCGTGTGATAAAGCAATTTCGCCATTTCCCAAATCATAGATTTCGAATCCAAGACCAAAATATTTACTCATTTTGGTTTGTACCTGATTGCTTTTCATTGCTTCAAAAACTGAATTTGATAACAATTCATTGTTCATTACAGCGATTAAAAATTTACTATAATCCTCTACAGAAGTTATCAAATCATCTGCCGCATTCGCTGTTTTATTTTTTACAACGTCATAAGCTTTTCCATCTTTATCATAACCAATAACGATTCTGTCAGCATCCTCTTTTTCATTCCAAATATAACTTGTATCATTCATTTCCAAAGGTTGAAAAACGTATTCTTTGGCTAATTGTTCCAAGCTTTTATGGAATTTATTCTCGATTGCTCTTCTAAGATATTCGAATCCTTCACCGGAATATTGATATTTTGTTCCAGGGTCAAACTCGAATTTCAGCTTATTATCTTTGTCCATCCAACGCCAATTGGGGAAACCTGTCTGATGGCTTAATACCAATCTTGTCGTCAATTTTTTATGTCTAGCATCTTTTTCAATATCCGGGTCAGTCCAATATTTGTAAAGAGGTTCATCAAGATTCCATTTACCGAGACTTATCAAACGTAAAACTGTCATTGCTGTTACAGGCTTGGTCAAAGAAGCTACATTGAAAAGACTGTTATAAGATGCGGAAGTTTTACCATTCAGCGTTCCATAAACTTTTATTTGTGTCAATTTTCCATCTTCAATCACGCCCAATCCCAAAGTCGGGATATGGTTATCTTTAAGCAATTGCTCAATACTATTATCAGTATCTTCTAGCTTAGCTTCTCCGTGGTCATAACTCAAAATATCGCTCATCACCCAGTTTCCATCTTTTTTCGTCCAAACTGTTGTGAATTTTGCCTGACCTCCCAAAGCATCCTGCTTTCCTTTTTCACGTATATAAAACCGATGTTCTCCGGATTGTATTGCGCCGTACAATTCGCCGTTGTTATATAAAGGAAAAACTTCCAAACTGTTTTCTATGACTTTACGGATTGGCTTTTGATTTGGGTTTCCGCAGATGTTTTGTTTCGTTCTTTCTAAGAATAATTTTTTGTCTTGGGAGCCGCCTTTATCGTGATAAAATTTCAGATTATCATCCACTGATTTTTCCAGATAGGCAATATCACAATTATTGAATCCGCGTTCAAAGAAAATGCTATCCTGCTTTTTGAGTTCAAGAAATAATGATGAATTTTTATCGATTTGAGCATTAAGATTCCCAACTGAAAGAAATAAAATAAGGATTATAATTCAGAGTAGTTTTGTCATTGTTTTAATTTTTGACAAAGATTCAGAATTAATTGAAATTGAGTAAAAAATATAGCCCGACAAAAACCCGACA
>QFQW01000069.1 GCA_003248755.1 Chryseobacterium sp.
TGCTTCGGCCAAGGAGATGGAAAAGGACGGTGTGAATGTTGGCGAGTTCCAGATCAAGCTGCTGCAAAAGATCGAGGAGTTGACATTGTATACAATCGAGCAGAATAAACAGAATAGACAGCAAGAAGAAAAAATCAAGCAATTGGAACGGGAGAATCAGCAGATCAAATCTCTGTTGGAACGTGTTGAAAAGCTTGAAAAGACAAAAAACTAATTAACATACAAGTCATCTTATGCATAAGAAGATACTTATCATAGGGGGATTGACCTGTAGTATTTCAGGTTTTTCCCAAACAGAGCTGAGTGACAGCTACCAGCCACCACAGACTGTTGCGGATGTAACAGTAAGGTTACTACCCGGTTTCCACGCAGATTCCAAAAGTATTAATTACAATAATGGTGGCTATTTTTGGGCTAAAACAGGTAATAAATTAACTGAAACAACACAGCCTCCGGTAGTTTATAATCCATCTCAAACAGAAAATTATATTTACACCAGAAGCTATCTTGCACCGGTCACTTCCAGCAGCAATTATGCTCCGCAAGTTCAGAGCATTACGTACTTCGACGGTTTGGGTCGCCCGAAGCAGGTGGTGAATGTAAAAGCTTCACCCAAGGGGAATGACGTTGTGACTCCGATTGTTTATGACGGCTTTGGCAGGGAAGTGGACAGCTATCTTCCGGTGCCGATGACTACAGGCAATGGCGCCATACAAAGCCTTGATCCTGCAGGGGTTGTGAGCTACTATACATCACCTCAGAATACAACCACGAAGGACTTCGCCCTCACGGATGCCAATCCGTTCTCGCACAAAGTCCTTGAGAGCTCGCCATTGGATAGGATCCAGCAGCAGGTGCAGGTGGGGAATGCGTGGAGCAGCAAGCCGGTAACATTTGGTTACGATGCCAACAAAAGTACGGATAAAGTGATGCGTTTCTGGAGCAATGTGTACTGGCCCAACCAGAACAACAATGACCTGAAGCTGGAAGCTTCCAAATACTTCGGCGACAACCAGCTTTATAAGAATACGGTTACCGATGAGGACGGAAACAAAACCATAGAGTTCAAAAACGGGGAGGGACAGACCCTGTTGGTAAGGAAAGAGATTTCAGCCAATAAATTCGCCGATACCTACTATGTCTACAATGAGTACAACAAGCTTTCTTTTGTGATCTCTCCGGAGGCCTCCAAGAAGCTTGATGCGGCACTCTCAGGAGGAGCAAGTGCACTGGATCCTGCTACCCGGGATATCATTGACAACTTGTGCTACCAATACAAATATGATGGAAGAAGCCGTCTGATCGAGAAGAAAATTCCGGGAAAAGGCTGGGAATACATGGTGTATGACAAACAGGACAGGCTGATTTTTACACAGGATGCCAATCTGGCTTCTGGCACGGCATCCAATCCGTTTGGGTCGCCAGGCTGGCTGTTTACGAAATATGACCAGTTTGGCAGGGTTGTGTATACAGGCTTTGTTGCCAGCAATGACGGCAGGGCAGCGGTCCAGAGTGTTGTGGACAGCAGTACCACGATCATCAGCAATAACGAATCCCGGAGCACTACACCTCTCAACTATAACGGCACCAATGTGTATTATACCAATAATGCCTTTCCTTCCGTTATCACCAAGCTGCTGTCCGTCAACTACTACGACACCTACCCGCCGGATCTGGCGTCGGTTCCGGGCAGCATACAAAGCCAGGCTGTTCTGCCGCAGACAGGAAACCAGAGCACCCAATCCCTTCCCACGGCGTCTTTCGTCAAGAACGTTGAAGATGACAAGTGGACGAAGACCTACACGTTCTATGACCAGAAAGGCAGGCCCATCGGGACCTGGAGCTACAATCATCTGGGCGGCTACACCAAGAGTGAGAGCGTAATTGACTTTGCAGGCGTACCCCAGAAAACCATGACCTACCACAAAAGAAAAACTACCGGTGCGGAAGTGGTGGTAAAGGAAGATTTTGTATATGACAACCAAAACCGCCTCCTGGAGCATTACCACGAGGTGGTGGGCAAAACCCCAGTGGTTTCCCTGTCCAAAAATACCTATAATGAGATTGGGCAACTGGTGAGGAAAGAAGTGGGACGTTCTGCTGTCACACCTTTACAAACAGTTGATTATACTTACAACATCCGTGGGTGGATGACAGGCATCAACAGCGGGGATATAGCTTACAATGCAACAGACGGGTCTTATGTTCTGAACAATGGAAAGCTGTTCGGCTATAACATCCGTTACGACAATCCCCAGACCTCATATCTTGGTACGCCAAGATACAACGGCAACATATCGGAGGTGGACTGGATCTCCAGGGATGTTTCGCTAAAACGCTACGGTTATAAATATGATGGGCTCAATAGACTTCTGAGAGGTAATTACCAGGACCCCGGTACCGCATTGCCGGAGAGCCGGATCAATGATGAGGATATCTCCTATGACCTGAACGGTAATATTATCCACCTGCTTCGTAATGCCAAGCATGCGAAAAACTATACCCCTGTGCTGATAGACGATCTTAGCTACAACTATACCGGGAACAGGGTGACCAGCATTACCGATGCCACGGGTAACAGCAGTGGCTATGAGGGAGGCGGACAAACGCTGACCTACGATGCCAATGGCAACACCACAGCCATGCCTGACAAGAAAATCTCTGCCATCGCATATAATTATCTCAATCTACCGAAGCAGATCAACCAGAATGCGAATGTCACGAATTACTATTACCGAGCCGATGGTGTTAAATTGAAGAAGAAATTTGTCCTGACCAACTCCGCAGGAACTAAAGTTATTAATACGGAATACCTGGACGGTTTCCAGTATTCTACGCCAAATACAGAGCCTATACGTAAAGTATTGGAAAATCCTGATGAGATGACGATGGAGGTAGCCAGTGCCGGCGAGCAGGAGGCCTTCTTGCCTGACGCAAGCCGCAAGGTAGTCCCGAGTGATCCCCAGCAGGACGTGGATAATATGGCCCTATCTTTTTTCCCGACAGCAGAAGGTTATTATGATTACGAGAATTTGCGTTATATTTACCAGTACAAAGACCACCTTGGGAATGTGAGGGTAAGCTATGTAAAAAATGGGAATGACCTAGAGATAAGAGACCGGAACGATTATTATCCATTTGGGATGAGCTTTTTGAAGAGTAACCAGGCGACATTGTATGACCCGATGGCGATTCCTTACAACTACAAGTACAACGGAAAGGAGCTTCAGGAGACAGGCTTTTATGATTATGGTGCTAGGATGTATATGCCGGATATTGCAAGATGGGGCGTTGTTGACCCGTTGGCGGAAAAGTCTAGAAGATTTTCTCCGTACACATACGCTCTGGACAATCCAATATTGTTTGTCGATCCTGATGGAAGAGAAGCATATAAACCGACTCCTCGGGAAGCAGCTTTAATGTCTAAGCATGTGTATGGGGATAATGTAAAGTTAGAAGGTGGTTGGAAAGTTTCGAATGCGGGAAAAGGATTGCCCTTAAACAACAAGAGTGGATTAAAATCTGCTGTATATGAAAGAACAGTTGATGGTAAAACAGAATATACATATGCCACAGCAGGTACTGAAAATGGAAAAGACTGGAAGAACAATGCTACCCAGTTAGTAGGTGCTTCAGAACAATATAAAGAATCTAAATCAAATGCGGAAGCCTTAAAAGCGCGTTTAGGTGATGCAGAATTGACATTTACGGGACATTCTTTAGGAGGTGGACTTGCGGAGGGTAATGCTATTGCTACAGGTGATAATGCAATAACATTTAATGCTGCTGGTGTGACTGCTTTTACTAGTGGTTCGGATTCAAAATCTAACACTGAAGCCTATATTATGACTACAGACCCGCTAAATGCACTTCAACAAGTTGGAAGTGCCGGAAGTAAAGGGCTAATACCAACAGCTGGAGGAGAAAAACATTGGTTACAACCAAGAAATCCTAGTGGTATATATAATGGACATAGCATTAATTCAGTAATTGATGCCTTAAGTCAACCAACAGTACTTCAAAAGATTTGGAATACTGTAAAACAAGCTATAACACCTCCAAATTTTTAACAAAATTATAACTATGAATAAATTATTTTTAATAATTATTTTACTTAGTATCATTGGTTGTTCTCATAAAGATGAGATTATTAATCAAGAGAAGTTAACAGGAAATGACTTTAACTTATTCTATAATACACCAGCTAAGCAACTAGCCAAAGCTGTTGAGAACGAAAAGATTGAAGATATATCTGAAATTTTGAAAAAGAAGATAGTTGACCCAAATTTTCAAGAACCAAAATTCGGCAGTACATTATTGTCATTAGCTATAGTAAATGATAAATACAAAAGTGTTCAAACTCTTTTAAAGTATGGAGCTAATCCTAATGAGCATGATAATTATCGAGGAACCACTCCTATGATTGTCGCTGCGAGAAATGACAATCCAGAATACTTAGTATTATTATTGAAATATAATGGAGATCCTAATTCGCGTGAAAATGGAAAAGTATCTAAAACGAGTGATAATTCTAGAACAACAGCTTTAAACTCAGCTATCTCTTTATCTAGAATTAAAACATTAGAAAAAGTAGAAATACTAGTTAACGCTGGAGCACAACTAAACTTTTCTGAAACTGACGAATTCGAGACGCCATCACCGCTTTCAGATGCTTTTGTACATAAAAAGCTAGATGTGGCTTTTTTTCTTTTGAATAAAGGAGCTGATTTCAAAAAGCCTCTTTATTCAATGATTGATGGACATAAAGTTTATATTTTAGAAGGGCTAAGGAAAATGATTCTTGATACTAAAACAGATGATTTTAAAATCAAAAAGAAAATAATTAACTTTCTTAAACAAAAAGGATTAGATTACAATAAAGAGCCAATACCCGATTATATTTTAAAGGATATTAAGCGAAAATATCCTAATGATTGGGAAGAATATGCAACTATATATTAAACTACAAGTACAAACGGGAAGGAGCTTCAGGAGACAGGCTTTTATGATTACGGGGCGAGGATGTATATGGTAATGTTCCAAACAAGTTGGTAAATAAAAATAGTATTGAATTTCAATACTATTTTTTATAAAATAAGATATAGAAATTGATTTTGAAATAGTATTGCAGGTAGGAGGACAGGAGAAATTAGAAAAAAGGCTATCTAAAATACTGAGAATCATAAGAGATGTTTCAGATGTGTTGGTATTGTTCGCTTGTAACGGTTTCCAATATTCTACGCCAAACACGGAACCGATAAGAAAAGCATTGGAAAATCCTGATGATGCAACGGTGGAAGCATCATTAGCAGGGGAAGAGGAAGCCTTCTCTAAAGATGAGACCAGAAAAATTGCTGTTGTAGACCCCGGAACACCGGAAGTAGACAATATG
This sequence comes from Chryseobacterium sp., assembly GCA_003248755.1. GTDB lineage: Bacteria > Bacteroidota > Bacteroidia > Flavobacteriales > Weeksellaceae > Epilithonimonas. Next base: position 5,393 of record QFQW01000069.1, read on the forward strand.
ATTCTCTCATTTTCCCGACCTCGGAGGGATACTACGATTATGAAAATTATCGCTATATTTATCAATACAAAGACCACCTTGGAAATGTGAGGGTGAGCTATGTACAAAATGGCAACAATCTGCAAATTATGGACAGGAACGACTATTATCCATTTGGGATGAGTTTCCTGAAACCTTTTGGGCAGGTTTCTGTGTATGACCCGATGGCTATACCTTACAACTACAAGTACAACCAGAAGGAACTGCAGGAAACAGGCTTCTATGACTACGGCTGGCGACAGTATATGCCTGATGTTGGAAGATGGTTTGGTATAGATCCTTTGGCAGAACAAATGCGTCGCCATATTCCTTATAATTATGGGTTTAATAATCCTATAAAGTTCATAGACCCGGATGGAAGAAGGGCAAGTACTGATGAGTTTAGTTCGGGAAATCCTCTTGGAAAAAATAGCGTGCCACCAATTGATTATGTAAACGAGAAAGGAAATAAAATTGGAACTGATGGAACCGATGTAAAGGGCACTTTAATGATTACAAATAAAAATGACCAAAAAGCAATCACTAATGCGGAAAAGAATGGACAGCATATTGGAACTGATCAGCTAAGTGAATTGAATATTGGTATGGTTGTTCCACCTGATTCTACATTAAAAGAATCTTTGGCTGTAATTGCCAGAGGTGATGCAAATGGAGGATTTAGGGAAGAATCTTCATCCATTGAAGGAGATGGAGTGGTAACAAGAGGAGAAACAGGACCGTTACCAACAGTTGGTGCAGACGGTGTTGCAACTGCACCAGCTTCACTCACTACTAATGCTCGTACACATACTACAATACATCTTCACCCTGCAGGAATTTTTGAGAAAAATGGTCAAATTTATCCTTTTGATGCTTTAACACCTACGGCTAATGATATTTCAACTTTTGCAGGTAAAGGGATAAATATAATTGTGGGAAGGCTAGGGCTTGGAAAAAATGCTAATATTACCCAAAATCCTAATGGAACCTTTAATGATCCCAGACCTGTAGGAGCAGCGATTTACAGAGGGGGTAATATTTCAAATCCAATGAAATTAACAATTCCAGTAATAAAAAATATATTAAATAGAAATGCAAATTAATAAAAAAATAGAAGTATTAATGTTTTTAATACTTATATCTATACCAAATCTTTTTTTATCTCAATCTAAAAGAATAAATATGATTATTTTAGTTGATCAAGAGATATGCATATCAGTTAATGAGTTTAAAATCAATACTTTGAAGCCGATTATTGCAAAATATAGAGTTGGTAATTTAGATTTAAGCAATTCCGAGTATGAATATATATTAAATGATAAAGAAGAAAATATAGATGTTGATATAACTAATTCAGTATTAAATAAAAATAAAATTTATTTTGAAAATTTACATTATAAATTTATCCTTCCAAAAGTTTATTTGAAACAAGAATACATTATTATTAATATATATAGTAAAGGAAACAAATTTTATAAGAAAAGATATTCTGGAGTAAGTAAACAAGACAGAAAGGAATATTATATAGTAATAGAAGGCCCAAATTCTATGAAATTTGATTAATGATAATATGATCCGGATGGAAGAAGAGTCAGTACTGATGAATATAGTAGAAATCGTTTATCCCCGGATGGAGTTTTTAGTGACCCTCCTACATCAGCAAGTTATGAAGGACAAAAGTATAGCGATAGTCAAGGTACTTATGTTGGTCATAATGATGGTAGTTGTACTGCTACAAGAAGTGATGGCAGTGGACAAGAGACAATTATACCAGGTGTTACAGTTTTTGGAAAAGCATCTGGTGGATATGCAGGAGGAAATTTAGGCTATGATACTGGAACTACATCGGGATTTTATGCTCTTTCCACAGGATATAATGCTAATGGAACATATGGAGGAATTGAAAGTAATCTTACAGTGGGAAGCGGTTCGTACTCTAATAATACTGGTACTGGTGCTTTACCTCTTGCGTTGGATTTAGAAGCAAGTGCCACAGTAATGTCAGGTAGTACATCTGGTAGATTAGGAACAACAGATAATAATATATTTGGCAATGCGAGTGGCAGTATGTGGTCAACAAATGCGAATCTATCTGCAGGAGTTTTCACAGGAGAAGGTCAAAAAACAGGATTATTGGCTGATGGAAATATTGGAGCTTATGGGCTAAAAGGAGAAATTAGTGGAGGAGCAACATTATTTGGAGTGAGTATGCAAGGTACTCTCGGTGGAACTCTTGGTTCAGCTCATATAGGCGCAACTGGAGGATTCTATTATGATGGAAAATCAGGAACAATAAATATTACTTTACAACAAAATGTTGGATTGGGGGCTGGCGAAAAAGCTGCCGTAAATCTTAAAATACCAGTACCATTCATTAAAAAATAAATAAATGATAATAATTAAAATTTTACATTCAATTTTCTTTTTAGCGTTAACTTATATTCTTTTCTTAAAGTATTAATAATAGCAAGCTTATTAAGTCAATATATATATATATATATATATATATATACTGATAGCATTTTCAATTTTATTACTTTTAATCAATTATTTTCTGAACGGATTATCAAATAGGCTGTTTCTATTTTTGTTATTGTTTTCCTTTTCTCCAGTAATTCTTCACTTTATGAATAAATATATTAATGTATTTGAAAAAAATAAAGGATTAGCAAAACAAAAAGGATTAAAAGAAAATGTAGTTTTCATAATGAATTTCTTTTTGTATAAATTAATATTTTTTGGGTTAGCTATATATCAATTATTACTTATTTGGGTGCCTGCTATTTTTGAACAAATGTCTCAGAAGTAGTAATACTGTAATCTCCCCCTTCTTAGATACATTCAAAAGTAGAGTTTTTGTTTAATAATTTCTTGGTGTCGTTGTTAAAATTTTGTTGGAATGTGGGAAAATCTTCTGCGTTTTGCATTTTAATTTTTCCATATTTCAACAAAAAATCCCGTGGTGTAAGGTATTGCAAAGCACTGTGTGGTCGCTCATTGTTATACATCCACATCCAGATTTCCGAATAATTTCTCATCTGCCTGATGTTCTCAAAAAGATAAACATCTAAAAATTCTGTACGAAAAGTCCTGTTGAATCTTTCTACCAGAGAGTTTTGTGTAGGTTTTCCGGGCTGAATATAATGAAGTGTAATCGCATTTTATTACACCAGTCTTTCAGTTTTTCTGCAATAAACTCCGGTCCGTTATCCACTCTTATCTTTTCCGGTTTTCCACGCCAGTCGATCAGTTGTTCCAGCTCGGAAACTATTCTTGCTGATGGCAAGCTGGTATCGATGGTTATATTCAAAATTTCTCGGTTAAAATCATCAATGATATTGAGGCTTCTAACGTTTTTACCATTCTCCAGCGTGTCGTGCATAAAGTCCATACTCCACGTTACATTCGGATAAATCGGCCGAAGTAAGGGTTCTTTTATCCTTGTCGGAAGACGTTTTTTCCGCTTGCTTCTCAAATTCAATTTCATTGATTTGTATTGATTATCATCGGATTTGCTTTCTTCGAAGAATTGATTTGGGAAGTTCTGGTTTGGAGAGAGCATTTCTCAATTCAATCATTCGAATTATCAATGTCCTGGCAACAGTTTCTTATACCGCTATTGGTTGTTCCACAGTTGACGCATTATCTTTTGGAAGGCTTTATCTGGAAAAATCAGAAAAAATAAAAAACTCCCGAATAACCAATATCGGGAGTTTCATTGAAAAATTTGATTTAATATATAATGAACGTTTATCTGGTGCGGTTTTTAATGTCTTTGTCTGCGCTGCTGATATCTCTTATTTTCTGAACTTTTTTGTTCCCGAAATTATAAGTGATGCTGAAGTTCACACTTTGATTATATTGATTTTGATTGATGTAATTGTATTTTCCATCGGCTTGGGAATAATCGCTGATTTCTACTTTGTTGGTTTTCAGGATATCATAGATTTCCAAGGCAAATGTCCAGTCGTTCCAGACTTTTTTGATATTGGCATCCAGACTCATCAATGATTTAAGCTGTCCCAATTCGATTTGCTGGTTGTCAACATACCAATAGTTTACGCCAAGGAACCAAGTTTTCTTTTTGTCAAGTCGTACGGTATTATTCGTTTGAATCAACAAACTATTAGATTTGATTTTGTTCACATAATCCGGGAAAACATCGCCTGTAATTGGGTCGGTATTCAGGAAACCATTATTGATATTTCTCTGCATTCCGATATTGAAGTTGGTCGTCAGATATTGTTTGAAAAATGACTTCTGCATTCCTATCATTGCGGACATCTCCTGCTTATCTCCAAAATTGGTTCTGATGTATCTTAATTGGTCTTGACCAACTGTTCCGGTTGGAGAAACTGGAGCTCCAATCAAAGAAACCTGTGTGATGACATCTTTTGTATAAGAGTGATTCAGAATCAAGAAATAAGAATTCTTGAACATATAAGTCAACTCATTAGTATAAACCGAAGCCGCTTTTACGAAAGGATTATTCTGCGTATAATTCACATCTGTCAGGTAATTTTTAACTGGATTCAGTTCCCAGAAACTTGGTCTTCTCATTCTGCTGGAAAAGGCGTACGAGATGTTATTTTTATCATTAATGCCATAATTCAGACTGATGTAAGGCAGAAAGTTATTGTAATTTCTCTCGAATCTATTCAGTGAAGGATTTTCAGAATTATCGGATGTTCCGACACTTTTTGTGATTTCATATCTTGAACCAACTTTTGCAGAGAATTTGTCAGAGAATTTCTTTTCAAGCGTCAAATAAAATCCATAGATGTTTTCATCGTAGATAAAATGATTGGGATTGAAAATTGGATTTTTAACAATCACATTCCCGGCATCATCATATTCTGCAAGATTATCATTTTCGTCGTAATATGAAGTAATGTTTTGCGTGTCGTTATCTGTTTTTGTCTTGTTGTAATTTCCGCCGACTGAAACGGTGAAATCATTTTTAAATTTCTTGATATAATCTCCTAAGAAAGAAAAGTTATTAATAACCTGAGGCGTGTTTTGTGTGATTTGTACTTGTAAACTATTTAAATTCTGAAACATATCAGACCTGAATGTTCTGTTGTCAGCATTTTGAAAACGTTTGTAATGCAGATAAGCCGCATTCAAATTCAATTTACTTCCAAGAGTATCTGTTTTCAATTCGTAATTCAAGTTAAATGAGTTGTTGTACGAACGGGAATTTTCAAGGTTTTTGGTGTAATTGTAAGTTGTGGATTCAATACCATTTTTTGGAGCAATTACCGTGTTGAATAAATTAGAAGTCGAACCATAGCTTCTATTTGCCCAGGAGTTCCAAGTTAAAGCCAAATTGCTGTTGTCATTCAATTGATAATCAATGTTTAAATAGCCTCCAAGGTTTTTGTTTGGGTCGGTCACTCTACCTTCAGACTGATTGCTGGAAGTTGATGTTCCATTTTTCAAAATATAATATTGTTCCTGAATATTTTCGCTCGTATTGATATTAGAGCTGATTCCCAGCTTGTCTTTTCTATAATTAAGTGAAAGACTTGCATAAGAAGAGTTATAATAACTTTGGGAATTTCCCATTCTCATATTCCCGTTCAGTCCGTCGGTCATTTTTTTCTTCAGAACGATATTGATGATTCCGTCCGAAGATTCAACCTGATATTCACTTCCGGGAAGCGTAATCACTTCAATTTTCTGAATGTTTTCAGCCGGTGTATTTTTCAGGAATTGAGTTAATGACTCGGCATCCATATTGGTTTTTCTTCCGTTAATGAAAATCACAGCGTTGTTTTTTCCAATGATTTTCAAAGTTTTGTCATCGGTTGAAGAAACCAATGGTGTTTGTTTCAGGATGTTGAAGGCGGTGTTTCCTTTAGCAACCGGCGAAGCGGCAACATCATAAACAAAACGGTCACTTTGTTTTTTGAAGACTTGTTTTGTAAGTGTAACGGCTTCTATGTTTTTTGTCTCGGCAGAATCTTTTTTAGGCGTTTCCTGTGCATAAATCAATCCTGAGAAAAATATGGCAGCGATGAGGGTCTTGGTTTTCATTTTGAGAGTTTTAGGGTTTGAGAGTTATAGAGTTGGATGGTTTGGTGTTTAAGAGTTTTTTTTAATTAAGTTCTGGAGCGGATTGCATCATTAGCAGATTTCACTTCTCTGGCTTTTTTGAGCTTCTGATTTCCGAAGTTGTAAGTCACATTCACATTGAATTCTCTTCTGTATTGGAAACTTCTCACATTGTTGAAGCTTCCGTTGGATTGTACAGTCCTGATGTCATCAATGTTTTGATTGAAAAGGTCATTCACTTCTACCAGGAATGTGAAATTCCCCATTATTTTTTTGATATTCACATCGAAGCTTTGTTGTGTATGAAGCTTCCCGATTTCCATTTCTCTTGATGGCATTATCCAGTAATTAATACCTAAATACCAATCTTTTTTTGCTGATAATCTTAGCATATTGTTAGCTTGGAAGAACATATTCAGCGTTTTTACATTAATTGTATAAGGTTGTAAATCTTCTGTGTCTCCTGGTAATAGCTGTGAAGTTGGGTCTTTTGTTACCCCTCCGGATATTGTAGCATATTCAAAATTGGCAGAATAATTAGTTGTCCAGATATCTCCGAACCAAGCTTTGTTCATTCCCAAAGTCAGTCCCAATTGTTTGTTGTTCCCGTAATTAGTTCTGATATATCTAAGGAATTTTGAGGTTACTTTTATTGGTTGTCCATCAGGTCCAAGTATAGGATTTCCGTTTTCGTCTCTTTGGATTTTTGTTTCAGTTCCCTGCAAAGGCAGTTGACCATAAGCATTTTCCGCAAAGTTGAAACTCACATTGGCATAGAAAGCATTCTTGTACATATAATTGATTTCCTGATTATAGTTCTTGGAAGCCTGCATAAAAGGATTGTTCTGAATATAATTGGTTGGCGTAAAGTAAGTTCTGGAAGGGTTCAACTGTCCAAATCCTGGTCTTCTCACTCTGCTTGAAAAACTGTAGCTGATATTGTTGTTTTCATTAATAGCATAATTCAATGTAGCATAAGGCAATAGGTTGTTATAGTTTCTTTCAAAACCGATATCAGATTTTCCTACAACATCACCAGAACTAATCGTAGCTTCTAGTCTTGTTCCTATTTTTCCGGTGAATTTTTCAGAAAATTTTCTCTCGTAAGTTGCATAAGCGCCAATGATATTTTCTTTATAAATGAAATGATTGGAAAGATTGGTATTATTAACGAAACTATTTCCTACGAAATCATCCTGTCTTGTATCACTGTCCGTATTGGTGAAATTGTAACTCGCTCCTATAGCGAAAGTACTTTCATTTCTGAATTTCTTGATGTAATCTACGTTTGCCGCGTAATTGTTAATAATCTGAGGAACAGCTTGTTTAAATGCTCTATATTTGTTTTCATCATCAACTACAAAAGGGAATGTTTCACCAAGACTCACTTTGTCTCTGTTGAACCATAAGTAAGAGATATTAGAGGTTAATTTACTTCCAAGTGTATCGGTTTTAATTTCGTAATTTAAGTTGAAATTATGATTTCTCGTTTGTGCATCTTCTTGATTTACAGTTTTGTTTGATAATATTCCATTTTCATAATTCGTCATATCCAACACAGAACCGAAACTCTTGTTATATCGCATATTATAGCTGAATCCAAGATTCTGATTTTTATTGATTTCATAATCGATATTGATACTTCCGCCGTAGTTTTTGTTGGGGTCGTCCATCGTTCCGTAAGAATCATTTCTGAAAGTTTCGTCACCATTGGAAAGTGTATATTTCTCTCTTTCTCTGTAACTTCCCATATTGAAATTGGAATTGAAAGACCACTTGTTTTGTCTGGCATTAAGGGCGATTCCTGACGAAGGATTGTTATAAAAACTTTGGCTGTTATTCATTTTCAAGGTTCCGTTGTAGCCATTGGTTTTGCTTTTTTTCATCACGATGTTGATGACACCTTCATTGGCTTCTACCTGAAACTCACTTCCGGGAACGGTTACCACTTCTATTCTCTGGATATTTTCAGACGGTGTATTTTTCAGCATTTCCGTAATTGCTTCTGCATCCATCAAGGTTTTCTTACCATTGATGTAAAAAACCACATTGGATTTTCCCATTATTTTGAAAGTCTTTCCATCAGTGCTGGACAACATTGGTGTCTGTTGCAAAAGATTGAATGAGTTCGTTCCTTTTGCAATGGGTGAGGAAGCAACATCATAAACAAATCGGTCGGATTTTTTCACGAAAACTTTTTTGCTAAGTTTCACTTCTTCTATAGTTTTTGTCTCTTCTGTTTTTTTCTGAGTCTGTTGCGCAGAAATCATTCCTGAGAAAAAAATAACTGCAATTAGGATTTTGGCTTTCATAATACTTGATTTTAGTAAAGTAGTTTGTAGTTTCTAATATTTAACATTGCAAAGATATATATTAATTTAAGTATTATGCAATACAAAGTAGTAAATAAAATTGATTTATTGATTTAACAACCTGATTATCAATTGTAAAAATTTTAATCGTATAAATGTAAGACAATCGATAACTGAAATTTGTTACATCCAAAATGGAATAAAAATGAAAAAAGCCACTGTAAAAATTACAATGGCTTCATTATCTGAAAGTTCAGATATAGAATTTTAAGGTTTTATTTTAAATTTTAATGCATAATTTATTTTTAAAAAATAACTTTTGTGCCTTTTATGGTTTTAATATTAAATCAAAACAGCATTTGGATTTTCAAATTCATCATTCTTTTCGAAATGGGAAAGACTTGTCAGAGTAGAAGTCGCAATCTGCTCAAGAGCCTCCTGAGTGAAGAAAGCCTGATGCGCAGTTACCAAAACATTCGGGAAACTCATCAGTCTTTGGATTGTGTCATCTTCGATAATCGTATGGGAAAGGTCCCGGAAAAATAATTTTTCTTCCTGTTCATAAACATCAATCCCGAGATAACCAATATGTTTGGATTTTAGTCCGTGGATTACGGCTTTTGTATCAATCAATCCACCTCGGCTGGTGTTGATAATCATTACATTTTGTTTCATTTTTTTGATAGAATTTTCATTGATCAGGTGATGTGTAGATTCCATCAATGGACAATGAAGTGAAACCACATCGGATTCTGAAAGTAATTGTTCCTGAGAAACATAATCGATTCCAAGATTTTTTAATTCCTGATTTTCTGTAATATCAAAAGCTAAAACTTTTGCACCAAATCCTTTCGCAATTTTTGCAAAAGCGGCACCAATATTTCCCGTTCCAATCACACCGATTGTTTTTTGATAAAGATTAAAACCCATCAGTCCATTCAATGCAAAATTCTGTTCACGAACTCGGTTGTAAGCTTTGTGCGTTTTTCTGTTAAGCGTGAGGATCATTGCCATTGCGTGTTCCGCAACAGCTTCCGGAGAATACGCCGGAACTCTGGAAACTCTCAGACCAAGACGTTTTGCAGCTTCCAGATCTACATTGTTGAAACCTGCACAACGCAAAGCAATATATTTGACGCCTTTGCTTGCGAGTGATTCCAGAACTTCTGCATTCAGTTTATCATTCACAAAAGCACAAACCGCATCGGAATGGTCTATGAGATTCAGAACGTGAGGTCCAAGATGTGTCTCAAAATAATCCAATTCAAAATTGAATTGCTGATTGGCTTTATCAAAAAATTCCTTGTCGTAAGGTTTTGAAGAGAAGAACGTGATTTTCATATTTTAAAGTTATTAAGTTTAATTTCAACTAGAGAATTTTCCTCATTGATATTCATCATTCATTGCGATTTTTCCAGGCTAATTTCTTATCAACCCAAATGGTTGCAAATGGAAAAAAAGCAGCACATAATGCAAAAATAGAATCCTCATCATCCCAATCGAAAATCTTTCTGACAGGCAGCAACAACAAAAGATACAACGTGAAAAACAGTCCGTGGATATTCCCAATGATAATAATGTAAATTGTAGGTAAAATCCCGTCTTTATCTTCTCTAATCCAATACATAGCTGTGAAAAGCAAAAACCAGGAAACCGCTTCTGCAAGGCAAACTTGTTTAAACCATTTGATGAGTTTTTCTTCGGGATATTTGGAGAAGTATTTTTCTATGATGTTCATTATTGCAAAGATAAAAGATAAGCAACAAAGGCCTAGACTGATATTTGTCTATTTATAAAAAGAAGAACCATCAAGATATTCAAAAACTTCCGGTGGTAACATTGGTCTCGTGTTTTTTCCTTCTTTAATCATATTTCTGATTTCCGTTGCAGAAAGTTCTATGATTGGCGCTTCGATTTGATGAATGTTTTCGTGTTGCGCAACTGTCAGTCTGAGGCTCTCGAAGACTTCATCTTTTTTCTCTTCACCTAAGATTCTAGGATAAACAATAATCTGATGATTTTTCAGAAGCAGCTCATAGTTTTTCCATTTGTGAAGACTTTTCAAATTATCTTCTCCCATTATGAGTGAAAAAGAATAATCTGGATGTTTTTCCTTTAGATAGGTCAAAGTGTCAATGGTATAACTTGGTGTTGGCAAAGAAAACTCCACATTGGAAGCGCGCATTTTTGGATAATTTTTGATAGCCAACTGAACCATATCCAATCGGTTATGATCTTTCAATAACGACTTCTTATCCTTGAATGGATTCTGAGGACTCACAACAAACCACAATTCTTTCATGTCAGTATTTTCTAAAATATAATTAGCCAAAATCAAATGACCAATATGAATAGGGTTGAATGATCCGAAAAATAATCCGATTTTTTTCTGGTTTTCCAAAGTGTTACTTCAATTTTAAGAACTCAAATTTAAAAAAATTAAAACGGAAATCGAATTCTAATTCAAACAGATTGTTTTCTCATTCTATGTGTTGTAATCAATTACTTATGATTATTTTTGCAGCAAACATGATTGATGAGAAAAATTCTACTTTTTCTGATGGTTATTCCTGTAATTTTGATCTCAGCACAATCTGCTGCAGATTCTTTATTAGCAGTTCTTAAGAAAGAAAAAAATATCAGAAATATTCCTGTTTTGCAAAATCAAATTTCTGATGCATACAAACATTCTGATCCGGAACAGATGCAAAAATTTGCACTGTTGGCCTTGGAAACTGCAAAACAGCAGAAGAATGCATACCAACAAGCTGTTTCTTATCAGAATATTGGTATTTCTTTTTTAATTTCTGGAGATTATCCCAAGGCTTTACAAAACTTTGATTCTTCAGAAAAAATTCTGATCAAGATAAATTCAAATCGAAAAGATGCTAAAGAAACTCTTGCCAAAACATTAGGGAGTAAAGGAATCGTGAATTCTCAACAAAATAATTATGCAGAAGCTTTAGAAAATGATTTTCGTGCTTTGAAAATTTATCAAGAGACAAAAAACAAACTCCAGGTTTCAAAAATTTATAATAATATCGGGGTTATTTATAAATCCATTGATGATAAGGAAAAAGCTTTGGAATATCTGCAGAGAGCTAATCAAGCATCCGGAGAAATCAATCCGGAAACTTTTGCAGCAAGCGCATCCAACATAGGTTTGATTTATCTGCATCAGGGTAAACTTGAGAATGCAAAAAAATATTTTGATAAAAGTTTTAAGTCATATCAAGAAAATAAAAATCCCAGAGGGTTAGGTGAGCTTTATAATAACTATTCCCAATATTACAGTCAAAAGAATCAACCTGAAGAATCGAAACTTAATTTGGGAAAAGCAGAAGAAGCTTTTTTGTCTTTTAATGATAAATTTGGTTTGTCTGATACTTACTTATTCCTATCTCAAATTTATTTTGATGAAAATAATTTGGAAAAGTCACATCAATTTGCCAATAAGAGTTTAGACTTTGCGACCGAATTGGACTTAACTGAAACTAAAATGAATGCCGAAAAACTACTTTCTCAAATCTATGATAAAGAAGGAAATCAGCAATTGGCACTCCAACATCTTAAGAAATATGATGTGGAGAAAGAGAAATTTGATACAGTTAGAAATGAACAGCAACGCTTGAAAACTGAGCTTAATTTTCAATATGAAAAACAACAACTAGAAAAAAAAGAAAATGCAAGCCGCGAAAGGCTTAAATGGATTTTTGTTTTCTCGATTATAGGCATTGTGTTATTTGGGTTATTTATCTATTACAGAAATAAGGAAAAACAAAAAGCACTGTTACTTCAAAAACAATTGGCGGAATTTGAGCATAAAGCGCTGCATCTGCAGATGAATCCCCATTTCGTTTTCAATTGTCTGGCTGCAATCTCGGCATTTGTGGTTCAAAACGGAAAAGACGAAGCTATACGATATCTGGCAAAGTTTTCAAAACTGATGCGCCTGACTTTGGAATTCTCAAAAGAATCTAGCATTACCATTGATAAAGAGATCGAAGCGCTGCAAAACTATCTGGAACTGGAGCAATTGCGCTTTAACAATAAATTCGAGTTCAATATTTCCAAAGAATCAAATATCGAAGATGACACGGCGATTCCTTCTTTGCTTTTGCAGCCGTATGTAGAAAATGCGATTATCCATGGTGTGGTTCCTATAGAAAATAAAGGTTTTATCAATATTATTTTTCGTCAGATCGAAAATCAATTAATCTGTATTATTACGGATAACGGGGTTGGAATAGAACAATCGAAAAAAAATAAAAAAACATTTGTCAATGCTCATAAATCTATGGCGATGGAAATTTCCAAGAAAAGATTGGAAACTTTGGAACAACTGGAAAATAAAAAAATAAAACTAACCATTACAGAACTAAGAGACAATGAAAAAATTTTCGGAACTCAGGTCTTAATAAAATTACCATTAGAATTTATAAAAAATGATAACAGCGGCTTTAATAGATGATGATCATAATCTCCGTAATGGGATGAGGGCATTGCTGGCTCTTTATGCTCCTGAAATAAATATTTTGGGAGAAGCGGACAGCGTGAAAACCGGAATAAAACTGATTGAAGAATGCAATCCCAAAATTGTCTTCCTGGATATAATGATGAATGATGGTTCCGGATTTGATATTCTGGAACAGCTTAATAAAAGATATGATAAAATCTCTTCACACATTGTTTTTGTTACGGCTCATGAGAAATTTGCTATAAAGGCATTTCGTTTTAGTGCTTTAGATTTTCTTTTAAAACCCATTGATCCTGAAGAATTACAAAGTGTTATTCGTAAAATTAAAAATATTACGGATAATCATTCAGAAAATAAAACAATAGAACTTCTTCTGGAAAATATATCAAAAAAAACGGAGAGTTTCAAAAAAATTGCCCTGTCAACATCCAATGGAATTCATTTGTTTGAGATCAAAGATATTATCCGTTGCGAATCTGTGGATAATTACACCAAATTCCATTTCAAAAATCATAAAACGGTAATGATTTCCAAAACATTGAAAGAGTATGAGGAATTATTGTCTGATCAGGGTTTTGAGCGGATTCACCAGTCACACCTTATCAACCTGAATGAGCTGAAAACTTATATCAAGAAAGATGGTGGATTCGTCATAATGTCGGATAATGCACAGATTCCTGTTTCTCAAAGAAAAAAAGAACGATTACAAGAGATTATTGGAAGGTTATAAATTCTAATTCAAACCTTTCAAATTCTAATTCTGAAGCTTCCACATAAACGTTATAATTTAATTTTACAATATAAACACAAACAATGAGAAATAAATTATTTCTACTAATGCTGACTCTCTTGTCCCTGGGAGTCAGCTCTCAGAACATTAACTTTCCTGATGCTAATTTTAAAGAAGCATTATTAGGCACCAATCAGTATAATTTTGTATTTTGCTATGACAGTAGTGGAAATAACATTTTAGCTGACCAAAATGGCGATGGCGAGATACAGCTTTCCGAAGCGGCTCAGGTTTACAGAATAGATTTCAGGCAAATTTCTAATTATGCCTCTCTTGAAGGGCTCAATTCATTTGTAAATCTGGAATCAATTTATTACATCAATGATTCCAATTATTCTCACGTTCACGG
>QFQW01000070.1 GCA_003248755.1 Chryseobacterium sp.
TCTCATGTGTCAATTTTGAAGTAATTTTATTTTTAAAGAGCTACCGACGTTAAGTAGATTTTTGAAGGATTAAATCTTTACGTCTTTGAGGGGTTAATCCGTAAATGCTCATTAGAAAGATATTCTAGGATCTACTTATTTAAAAAAGAATGGTTACAACTAGCATAGTTTTTGCACGCAGGTAATAAGCAATTACAATTGGGTGAAATCTTAACAATGCCTATCGTTGATTTTTCCTTTGAAAAGTGTGCTCATTCTTCCTTTTCAAAATTTTCTAACCTCAGAAATCTCAATTTCCAAGTCATCATCTTCAGACATCTCATCTTCTACAATTACTTTATTCAAGAAAATCTGAAAATCTCCTTTGTCAGGATTTACAATTACATCAAAATGATCATCAGAATCGTATCTTTTTCTAAGAAGCGTCTTAAGAGAATCTTCTATGATGGCCATCAAATCTATTTTGCTGATATTCTTTATTTCTTTAAAATCACCAAAGGCTTCTATTAAAGCTAAATTGTCCATATCTTTATTTATAATGATATTCGATATTTGAGATTGAATATTCAGAGACTCGATCCCAAATTATCTTTATGTTAAAATTTTATTACTACTAATGCTTTTTTGATGTCTGAATAAGGAATTTCTTTCTCTTCAACCACATCCTCCTTCCCTTTTCCAATCAACTTAGGCCTTCTATACTCTAATTTGATCACAACTTTCTCATCATCAACACCAATTAATTCCCCTTCAATTTTTGAAGAGTCCCCCAACAACACTTCAACTACTCTTCCAATATTCTTTCTGAATTGTCTTGGAAATTCCAATGGCTCGCTTAATCCGGCTGACATAACCTGAAGGCTAAAATCATGAATCTCACGATCCAAATTAAACTCAACAGCCCTGCTTGCATCTAAACAGTCCTGAAGCGTAACCCCATTATCCCCATCAAGAATTACAGTAATATCAGAAGCCGGAGAGATTTTAAGATCCACCAAAAAAAGATCGTTTCTTGTCTCCAAAAATTCGTTTACCAATCGGGTTACTTCTGTTTTAAAATCCATATTTTCAGCATCAAATTACATCTACGAAAAAAGGCATTCTTGCGAAAGCCTTCCCATTTTTCCCGTAAATCTTTTGCAAAGATAATTAATTTTTATTTAATATACAAGGAGCCAATTATTTCAACACTACATAAGGCAAGTAAATTTTTCTTATTTTTGCTCAAATTTTAAAAACAATTCTTTGTGAATATTACAATAGTCGGCACCGGTTATGTGGGCCTAGTGACAGGTACTGCGCTTGCAGAAATGGGAAACTCTGTGTTTTGTGTAGACATCGATGAAAAAAAAATAGATGGAATGAAAAACGGTGTAGTTCCCATCTACGAACCGGGTTTAGAAGAGATGTTCCTTAGAAATATTCAAGCAAACCGCTTATTTTTCACCACTAACTTACAAGAAGCTCTAGATAAAAGTGAAGTCATTTTTCTTGCTTTACCGACTCCGCCGGGAGAAGATGGTTCCGCAGATCTTTCTTATGTTTTAAAAGTTGCTAATGACATTGGAGATCTGATGACAGAATATAAAGTTATTGTTAATAAAAGTACCGTTCCTGTAGGAACTGCCGACAAAGTCAGAGAAACAATAGCGGCTAAAACCCAAATTCCGTTTGATGTTGTTTCCAATCCAGAATTTTTAAGAGAAGGTTTCGCTGTAGAAGATTGCATGAATCCTAGCAGGGTAATTATTGGAACTTCTTCTGATAAGGCAAAAAACATTATGGCAAAGCTATATCAGCCATTTACTAACATCGGGGTTCCGATTATCAATATGGATGAGAGATCCTCTGAGCTTACAAAATATGCCGCAAACTCTTTCTTAGCCGTAAAAATCACTTTTATGAATGAGATTGCCAACTTCTGCGAAAGAGTTGGAGCAGACGTAGATCTTGTAAGATTAGGAATGGGAAGCGATGACAGAATTGGGCATAGATTTCTTTTTCCGGGAATCGGTTATGGAGGAAGCTGCTTTCCTAAAGATGTAAAGGCATTGTTAAACAGCGGCAGACAAGAAGGTTACAACTTTCAGTTGCTTGATGCTACGGAAAACGTGAATAAAACCCAAAAGGTGATCTTGGTTCCTGAATTGGAAAATTATTTTGGAGGAAGTCTTCAAGGCAAAAGAATTGCAGTTTGGGGATTAGCTTTCAAAGCTAATACAGATGACATCAGAGAAGCTTCTTCACTAGACAACATTCAATTATTATTAGAAAAAGGAGCTGAAATCGTAGCTTATGATAATATTGCCGAGAACAATGTTAAAAAAATCCTAGGAGATAAAATCACATATGCAAAAGACATGTATTCTGCTCTGGAAAATGCAGATGCTCTTTTAATCGCTACAGAATGGCCAGAATTTAAGAATCCAAATTTTAATTTAATGGCCGGGAAGATGAAAAACAAAGCTATTTTTGACGGAAGAAATATGTTCCCTCTAGAACTGGCCGAGCAAAATAAATTTTTCTACAAAAGTATTGGTAGAAAACTAGTAAAATAGTTATTTAAATAAAGGATGAAAAACATTATAATTACTGGGGGAGCCGGTTTTATAGGTTCTCATGTTGTAAGAGAATTTGTAAAAAACAATCCGGACTCAAAGATTATCAATCTTGATGCCTTGACTTATGCAGGAAATCTTGAAAATCTTAAAGATATCGAAAATGAACCAAATTATGTTTTCGAAAAGGCAGACATTACAAAACCTGAAGAATTAAGAAAGGTTTTCGAAAAATATAATCCGGATGCTGTTGTACATTTGGCAGCAGAAAGTCACGTAGATAGAAGTATTACAGACCCTAACGCATTCATTAACACCAATGTAAATGGAACTGCAAATCTTCTTAATCTCTGCATTGAGTTTTGGACTCTTAATCCTGATCACACACATGGAAGATTTCCTAATGAACCTAGAAAAAATCTTTTCTATCACGTTTCTACAGACGAGGTTTATGGAAGTCTTGGTGAAACAGGTTTCTTCTTGGAGACAACTCCTTATGATCCACAATCGCCTTATTCTGCTTCAAAAGCAGCTTCTGACCACTTGGTAAGAGCTTATGGAAACACTTACGGAATGCCTTTTATTTTGTCTAATTGTTCCAATAATTACGGGCCAAATCATTTCCCTGAGAAATTGATTCCGCTTTGCATCTCTAATATCCTGAATGAAAAACCATTACCAATCTATGGTGATGGAAAATATACTAGAGATTGGTTATTTGTAATAGATCACGCAAAAGCGATTCATCAGATTTTCAAAGAATCTAAAACCGGGGAGACTTACAACATCGGAGGTTTTAACGAATGGCAGAATATTGATTTGGTTAAAGAATTAATCAAACAATTAGATGCTAAACTTGGTAAACCAGCAGGATACTCGGAAAAGTTGATCACCTATGTTAAAGACAGACCTGGTCATGATAAACGTTATGCTATTGATGCTACAAAACTGAATAAAGACCTTGGATGGAAACCTTCTGTAACTTTTGAAGAAGGATTAGGAAAAACAATTGACTGGTTCTTGGAGAATAAAGAATGGCTGGAGAATGTAACATCTGGTGATTATCAAAAATATTACGAAAATCAATATTCATAAAAACACAAACTAATACCAATAATGAAAGGAATTATTCTCGCCGGAGGTTCTGGAACCAGACTCTATCCATTAACAATTGCCGTAAGCAAACAGCTAATGCCGGTCTATGACAAACCAATGATTTATTATCCACTTTCCACTTTACTATTAGCCGGGATTAAAGATATTTTAATCATTACAACGCCTCACGATCAAGCTGGATTCGTTAAACTTTTGGGAGACGGATCTCAAATTGGCTGTAATATAGAATATGTTGTACAACCAAGTCCTGACGGATTAGCTCAGGCTTTTATTTTGGGGGACAAATTCATTGGGGATGATTCTGCAGCTTTGGTTTTAGGAGATAATATTTTCTACGGTTCCGAAATGGGAACTTTGCTCAAAAACAAAACAAATCCTGATGGAGGCGTTGTTTTTGCTTATCACGTTACTGATCCTGAAAGATATGGTGTGGTCGAATTTGATGACGATTTCAAAGCTATCTCTATTGAAGAAAAACCTTTAAAACCAAAATCTAATTATGCCGTTCCTGGGTTGTATTTTTATGACAATGAAGTTGTAGAAATTGCAAAAAATATAAAACCTTCCCCAAGAGGTGAGCTGGAAATAACAGACATCAATAATGTTTATCTGGGTAAAGGAAAATTAGAAGTTGGAGTTCTTGATAGAGGAACAGCATGGCTGGACACAGGAACTTTCGACTCTCTTCAGGATGCTTCAGAATTTGTAAGTGTTATCGAAAAAAGACAAGGCTTCAAAATCGGTTGTATCGAAGAAATCGCATGGAGAAACAAATTCATTAATGATGAAAAGCTTCTGGAAACAGCTGCAAAATATGGAAAAAGCGGATATGGAGAATATCTGAAAAACCTAATCAATTAAAATTAAACACAAATGAGTGATTCTCATAAACAACAATGGACAGAAACCATCGAATCGAGCCATTCTCTTCTGGATCTCAATCTAAAAGAAGTCTGGCGTTACAAAGATCTGGTGTACATGTTCGTAAAAAGAGATTTTGTATCTAGTTTTAAGCAAACAATTCTTGGTCCGATTTGGTTTTTCATCAATCCGATTTTTACTACCATTGTTTATATTGTTGTATTTGGAAACATTGCAAAACTTTCTACAGATGGTGCCCCCAAAATTTTATTCTATTTAGCCGGGATTACTTTGTGGAATTATTTTTCTACTTGTCTTAATTCGACATCCAATGTTTTTACAGCTAATGCCAGTATTTTTGGAAAAGTTTACTTTCCAAGATTGGTAATGCCTATATCAATTGTCTTTTCCAACCTGATGAAGTTAGCAGTACAAATGGGATTATTTCTTGTTGTATTTTTTTATTACTTATTCAGAGGTGAGGTTCAACCAAACTGGTGGATTCTAGCTACTCCATTTTTAATTGCTTTAATGGCAGTTTTTGCATTAGGATTAGGAATGATATTTTCATCGCTAACTACAAAATATCGTGATTTGCAAATGTTATTATCATTTGGAATCAGTTTGTATATGTACGCAACACCAGTAATCTATCCCGCATCAAGCTTAAAAGGAATTTTCAAAACCATTGCCTTTTACAATCCATTAACTGGTATTTTTGAATGTTTCAAATATGCTTGGTTAGGCGTTGGAGACTTCAGTCCGATAATGTTGATTATTAGCACAATTATTATTTTCATCATTTTAGCAATTGGAACCGTGATTTTCAATAAAGTGGAAAAAGGTTTTATGGATACAGTATAAATCTGATGTTATGAATTGGATTAAATTTTTCAAAACATTAAAAAAATATTATTATCTGGAACCCGCTTTCGATAATATTATTACAGATTATCGAAGAATAGAAAGACTCCAAAAGTTATATAATTGCACCATTGATTATCGCGTAAAAATCTCCTTTGATGATGTCAATAATATTCAGTTAGGAAAAAATGTTTACATCGGAGCTTTCAGTGTTATTTATATTATGAATGAAGATGAAAGGAGAGATTGTAAATTAATTGTAGGAGATAACACTTACATTGGTGAACAGAACAACATAAGAGCGGCAGGAGGAACCATTAAAATTGGAAAAAATTGCTTAATTTCCCAACAAGTAAGTATTATTGGTTCAGACCACAATTATAAAAAAGGAATTAATATCCAAGATCAGCCTTGGAAAGAAGAAAACAGAGGTGTAGAAATTGGTGACGACGTTTGGGTCGGCTGTTCCGTACAGATAATGGCTGGCGTGAAAATCGGAAACGGAGCTGTAATAGCTGCAGGAAGCGTTGTTACAAGAGATGTTGAAGAAAATACTGTGGTCGCAGGAGTTCCCGCAAAATTTATAAAACACAGAGAATGAAACCTATCACAATAAAAGCAGAAGACATTTCGAAACAATACCGTCTAGGACAAGTCGGAAC
This sequence comes from Chryseobacterium sp., assembly GCA_003248755.1. Taxonomy (GTDB): domain Bacteria; phylum Bacteroidota; class Bacteroidia; order Flavobacteriales; family Weeksellaceae; genus Epilithonimonas. The sequence continues at coordinate 6,062 of QFQW01000070.1, forward strand.
AGGAACTTTATCTCATGACCTCAACCGTTTCTGGCACAGGGTAAGAGGAAAAGAAGATCCATATTTACGAATTGGAGAAGTTAATGACAGAACAACAAAAGGACAAAGTGACTATGTATGGTCTTTGAAAGATATCAACTTTGAAATAGAACAAGGAGACGCTGTAGGTATCATTGGTAGAAATGGTGCAGGAAAATCAACTTTATTAAAATTATTAAGTAAAGTTACAAAACCTACTACTGGTAAAATATATACAAACGGAAGAATTGCTTCACTACTTGAAGTAGGAACTGGATTCCATCCGGAAATGACCGGCCGCGAAAACGTTTTTCTAAATGGTGCTATTCTTGGAATGACAAGAAAAGAAATCACCAGAAAATTTGATGAAATTGTTGATTTCTCCGGTGTTGAAAAATATATTGATACACCTGTAAAACGATACAGCTCCGGGATGTATGTCCGTTTGGCATTTGCTGTAGCTGCACACTTGGAATCAGAGATTTTGATTGTTGATGAAGTTTTAGCTGTTGGTGATTTAGAATTCCAGAAAAAGTGTCTCGGAAAAATGGGAGACGTGAGTAATGGCGAAGGAAGAACCGTTCTTTTTGTAAGTCACAATATGGCGTCCATCAAACAGCTTTGCAACAAAGGAATTTTCCTTGAAAAAGGAACAATGAAATACGAAGGAAATATCGACGAATGTATTAACCTTTATTCTAATGATAATATCTCTGCAGATTCATCAATATTAGATGTTCTTAATATCAAAGATCCCAACCTAAGTATTTCTCATTTCTCTGTTAATGGAATTAATGGAACAATGATTCCAATGAATTTTGATGATCACAACTTAACAATCCGAGTTGAAGGAGAACTAAAAGAGGAAGCGGAGTTTGAATTGGAATCTTTATTTTTCAATAACTTTGATATTCCGATGATGTTTTATGCGCCGGGACATTACGAAGGGGTAAAAAAATATCCAAAAGGTAAATTTGTAATTGAGAAAACAATCCACCTACCGGAAGGAATTAACAAAGGAAATCTTTATATGCATACTTATCTTGCTGATCCGGGTAAGAAAATGTACACTGATCTAAAGAATAAAATCAGAATTGAATTTGAAGGAACCAGAATGCAAACTGGCTGGGTTTTCCAGATAGACAGCGCAGGAATTTTGTATTTGAAATAAATTTTGAAAAAGAAATTCATCACATATGGAAGCAATGCTTTTCTTCAGTCTTCAAAAAGAATCATTGAAGAAGCAAAATCTCTGAATGTCTTTGACGAAACGCAGCGTTATGGATATTCGGATCTGCCTTATGCATTGAAATCTTCTTCTCTTTTCTTGGATAAAAAAAAAGGCGGACATTGGATTTGGAAAGCTTATGTCATTTTCGATAGTCTTTGCAGATTGGATAATGGAGATGCATTAGTTTATGTTGATTGCGGAAGTGAACTGAAAAATTCTAATGGCTGGAAAAATCAATTTGAAGAATTGAATCATGCTGATGGCATTTTTTTTCAATATAGAGACAATCAGGATTATGGCTGGAAAAGATTCAATCCAAATCTTACTGATGATCCAAAATTAAAATATTGGGCGAAAAAATCAACGATCGACCAGTTCCGGAATCTTTTTGAAAATGATAAAGAATGGCTTGAAAAAAACAAACTCTGGGCAGGATTTACTATTATCAAAAAAACTCCGGAAACTTTTCAGTTGGTAAAAGACTGGCTGGATATAATGATTTACAGACCAGATTTGGTTTCAGATCCTTTGATTTTTGAAAGAGAAAGTCAGGATGAAGGATTCGCGTCTCATCGATATGATCAGACAATTTTGTCAATTATTGTAAGATATTATCAAAAAAAAATAAATATTACAATTAAAGATGAAGAAAGTGAGGCCAATTATGATAATCAAATCGTAAAAGCTTCCCGAAGAGTGGATAAAACCGAAGATAAAAATTTAAAATCGTTCCTTAAAAGAACATTTCACAGAATAAAAAAATAATGGAAAAGAATTCCAAAATATATGTAGCCGGTCATCGCGGACTTGTAGGAAGCGCGATACTAAGAGCTTTAGAAAAGCAAGGGTTTACCAATCTTATTACAAAAACTTCCAGCGAATTAGATTTGCGTGACTATCAACAAACTGCCGGTTTTTTTGCACAAGAAAAACCTGAATATGTATTCTTGGCAGCGGCAAAAGTTGGCGGAATACAGGCTAATAATACTTACAGAGCCGAGTTTCTTTACGACAATATGATGATTCAGAATAATGTGATTCATCAAGCTCATACGAATGATGTTAAGAAATTATTGTTTCTTGGCTCAAGCTGTATTTATCCTAAAATGGCTCCTCAACCTTTGAAAGAAGATTCACTCTTGACAGGAACTTTGGAACCGACAAACGAACCATATGCAATTGCAAAAATTGCAGGAATCAAAATGTGTGATGCCTACAGAAGTCAGTACAATTCTAATTTCATCTCGGCAATGCCAACCAATATGTATGGCCCGAATGACAATTATGATCTTAATAATTCTCATGTTTTACCAGCTTTATTGAGAAAATTTCACGAGGCTAAAGAAAATGGTTATCCCGAAGTTGTGGTCTGGGGAACAGGAACGCCTTTGAGAGAGTTTTTACATTCTGATGATTTGGCAGAAGCTTGTATTTTTTTGATGCAGAATTACGACGACTTTGGACACGTGAATGTTGGGATTGGAGAAGATCTTAGCATCAAAGACTTGGCTTTATTAGTAAAGAAAATTGTGGGTTATGAAGGTAATCTTGTCTGGGATACATCAAAACCGGATGGAACACCAAGAAAATTAATGGACGTTACCAAAATCAATGACTTGGGCTGGAAAGCAAAAATCAGCCTTGAAGATGGAATTAGAGATGTTTATGAAAAAAAATTCAAAAACTAAATGCTAATTTGCCTCTCAATATTAGGCGGAGGTCGTGGCAATGATCTTTTCCAGTTTATGCACGCAGACGCGTTTTGCAGAAGAAATGGGGTAACATTTTATTCTCCGACTTTCACTGAGAAATACTGTCCGCAATTTCCTAATCTTCCGGCGTCTCCAAAAACGCCTTATCTTGTAAAAAAGTTATTTTATAATAGATTCTACAAGAAACTTAATCCAAAGTGTATTATTGGTTTTACTGATGAAAAGCAGATTCCAAAATATCGGGAACAAATAAAAAAGAACTTTTTGGTAAATTTTTGCTGGGGATGGTTTTTCAATAACGATATCTACAGGGAAGAAGATATCAGACATTATCAAAAAATCTTCGAGCCAAAGGTTGACAAAAACTATTTGAACGAAACTTATCTTAAAAAAAATGACAGAGAAAAAATCATTACCGTTCACGTAAGAAGAGGCGATTATAAGGAATTTTTGGATGGTCAATATTACTTTGAAGACGATTTATACATCAAAAAAATCAAAGAATTTATAAATGTAATTCCGGAAGGCAAATACAAAATATTAATTTGTACCAATGATGAAAATTTTGATTTGGAACGATACAAAAATGAATTCGGAAATATCATCCAATCAAAAGAAGGACCTGTAGAAGATCAATATCTGATGTCTCGGACAGATTATATTCTTGGGGCTCCTTCCACTTTTTCTCAATGGGCAAGCGTAATGGGAGAAGTTCCTTATTATCATTTATACCATCCTGAGGAAACCATTACAGAAGACAAAATAATCAAAGAAATAAGAGGTTACAAATATAAAACGAAATAGATGAAAAAGGCATTAATAACAGGAATCACAGGACAAGACGGTTCTTATTTGGCAGAATTGCTTTTAGAAAAAGGCTACAAAGTTCACGGAATCAAAAGAAGAGCATCGTCCTTCAATACACAGAGAATTGATCATCTCTATGTAGATCAGCACGAGAATCACGTTAATTTCAAATTGCATTATGGTGATTTGACGGATTCTACCAATATCATCAGAATCATTCAGGAAGTTCAGCCGAATGAGATCTATAATCTAGGCGCAATGTCACACGTGAAGGTTTCATTTGATTCACCGGAATATGTTGCAAATGTTGACGGAATCGGAACTTTGAGAATTCTGGAAGCAGTGAGAATTCTTGGTTTGGAAAAGAAAACAAGAATCTATCAGGCTTCAACTTCCGAATTATATGGCGGTTTGGAAGAGAACAAAAATTCAGCTGGTTTTTACGATGAGAATTCGCCTTTCTATCCTCGTTCACCTTATGGTGTTGCAAAAATCTATGGATTCTGGATTACCAAGAACTATCGCGAAGCTTACAATATCTATGCCTGCAACGGAATCCTTTTCAACCACGAATCTCCGAGAAGAGGTGAGACTTTCGTGACGAGAAAAATTACAATGGCAACTGCTGCAATTGCAAAAGGCAAGCAAGAAGTTCTTTACCTTGGAAATCTAAATGCACAGAGAGACTGGGGACACGCTAAAGATTATGTGGAAGCCATGTGGAGAATTCTTCAGCAGGATGTAGCTGAAGATTATGTAATTGCAACGGGAAAAACCACTTATGTAAGAGATTTTGTAAGAATGGCTTTTGCCGAAGCCGGAATCGAATTGACATTTGAAGGAGAAAATGAAAATGAGATAGCAAAAGTTGCAAAATGTAACAATCCAGAATATCAATTGGAAATAGGGAAAACTGTGGTGAAAATTGATCCTCAATATTATCGTCCGACAGAGGTTGACTTATTAATTGGTGACCCGACAAAGTCCAAAACAAAACTAGGTTGGGAACCAAAATATGATCTTGAAGGTCTTGTGAAAGAAATGATGCAAGAAGATTTGAAATTAATTTAAATATTAATAAATCAACAAATTAGCGCTTTCTTTTAGTTTTAAAAATAAATCATTATTTTTAATAAAATTCAAAACTAATGAAAATGTTAATTAAGCTTTACAGATCTTTCAAGTCTAGAATCAACCAATATCAAAGAGAAAAAAGGGGAAAAACAGTTTTTAAAAAACAGCACATTTTATACTCTTCTATTTTAAAAGAAAATGATATTTTCTTTGATGTTGGTGCAAATTGGGGAGAAAAACTGGAAATTGTTAAAGACTTAAAGGTCAAAACAATTGCTATCGAACCCCAGATAAAATGTGCTGATTCTATTCGTGAAAGATTTCCTAATGTTATCTTAGAAAATATTGCATTAGGTTCAGAAGCTGGAGAACTTGAAATGTATATTTCAAATGCTGATACACTTTCTACACTATCTACAGATTTTATTCAAAATACGTCCTCTGAGTCTGGTCGTTTTAATCGTTATAAATGGGATGAGAAAGTGCTCGTAAAAGTTGATACATTGGAGAATCTTATCAGTAAACACGGCAAACCAAAATTTATCAAAATTGATGTTGAAGGTTTTGAAGAACAAGTATTAAAGGGTTTAAAAACACCTGTTGATTTTATTTCTTTCGAATTTACTCTGCCAGAAATGTATGACAGCTTTTTGAGATGTATTGAGATTTTAAACAAAGTTTACTCAGAAAATATTTTATTCAATGTTTGTGCAGGATCAACCTACGAATATTCTTACAAAGATTGGCTTAGCTACGAACAGTTTTTAAACAAAGCAAAAACAGGTGAATTAACTAGTATCGGCGGTGGCGATATCTATGTAAAATCAAATTTTAAATGAAATTATCAATAATAACCGTAGCTTACAATAATAGATTTGGACTGGAAGAAACAATAAAAAGCGTGACTTCCCAGACTTATAAAAACTTTGAATTCATTATAATTGATGGCGGTTCTAATGATGGAAGCAAAGAATTATTAGAATCTTATTCTTCTCAAATCGATTATTGGATCAGCGAACCAGACAAAGGCATTTATAATGCCATGAACAAAGGTATTGCTAGAGCAGCAGGAGATTATTTGATATTTATGAATAGCGGTGACCGATTTTCTTCTAACGAAATTCTGGAGAAGATTGCACCATCTTTTGGAAACGAAGATATCGTTTACGGAAATGCTTATTATGAGTTGGAAAACCGAAAAAAATACGAATACAGAATTCCTAAAAAAATAACAATCGGAAGCCTTTTAAAAGAGCCTATTTGTCACCAGTCGGCTTTCTTCAAAAAAGAACTTTTTGATAAATACGGGATGTATAACGAAAAAAACAAAATCGCTTCCGACTGGACTTTTATGGTGGACATTTTCATTCATCATAATATTTCTCAAAAGTACATTAATGAATTCATCAGCATTTTCGAAAAAACAGGAATCAGCAATACCAATACGGATTTAAGCTTCTCTGAACAAAGAAAATATCTCGCAGAAAATGTATCCGACGAAATCCAAAATATGGCAAAATATTTTGATGAATATTCTAAATTTTACAACGGAAAACCCGGAACATTTTTAAGAAATTTCAAGAACAAAATCTATTCTCTGATTTACAGAAAAAGAAATTTTGACAGAAAATATATTGATTAGATTTTCAAAAGCGGGTTAATATATTTGGGAAATTTCCCATAGAAAACAAAACTCTTATCAAACTTCATTTTATAAAGATAATAGGCAAAAAGCGGATTAAGGGAGAATTCTCTTTTGCTTGGAAAATTCTTTTCAAACTCTTTTTTAATGCTTAAATAAAAGCTTTTAAAAGTACCAAAATCCATTTTACAGACGTTACTCAGAATCGTAAAGGTTGCAAAATTCTTGAGATATTTTTCAATCAGATTTGTTCTATTATAAAGCTGTTTTTCTTTAGCAATTTCAAGTTTTTTGGTTAGAATAATAAGATAATGTTCGATATTCTTCAAACCCATTGTTGCTGTCATAGAAGCTGGGTTGGATAACGAATAATAATTATAAGTTTCAAAGTCAAGAAAATTAACAACCTTTGCCGGAATAGCTGTTTCAAATGCCCATAATTCATCTTCGTGAAGAAGATCGTCTAAAAATCTAAGATTGTTTTTCCTAAGAAAATCTGCTCTATATAACTTGTTCCAAGCCGTAACCGCCCATTCTCCAGAGAGAAAACCGTCAAGAATTTCAGTGTCTTTGTAGGTTTCCTTTTTATTTTTGAGCCTGTGATAATTACTTTCTTTCGGGATATCATTCAAAAGAAAACGGGTCTGTCCAAAAACAATATCCGGATGATTTTCTGTCTCATCGATAAAATGCTGAAGAGAAAATTTGTCCACAAGAGTATCATCATTATCCATAAAAAGAATATAATCTCCGGTTGCCAAATCCATTCCTTTGTTTCTGGTTTTACTCAGTCCAAGATTAACTTCATTATTGATAATTTTAAAATTAATATTCAGATTTTCAGAAACATATTGATTGAGAACTTCCAAAGAATCATCTTTACTTTTATCATTAATGACAACCACTTCAAAATCTGTATAAGTTTGATGTTTAATAGAATCCAAACATCTTACAATGTAGTTCTCAGCATTATATAGCGGGATGATAATCGATATTTTTTTCATCAGTTCAGTTTTCAATTCGTGTATTTATTAATCAGCATTTTCAGAATAAGAAATGGACTGATCCCAAAAAACTTTTCTCCAAAAGACCTGTGTGTTTTGGATGCGATGTCCCAATAAGTTTTTGCTAACTTCATCTTTTCTTCAGAAGAAACTTTGTCGTATTGCAATCTTTCTTTGATATTCAGTAAAGAACCTTTGGGATTTTTCAGAAGAAGCTGATAATAATTCTTCATCAATCCGTCTTCCAAATAATCTCCGTAAGCAAGTACTTTATCCGTGAAAAGTATTCTGTATTTTCTCTCTATTCTTCTGAAAACCAAAGATTCCTGACAGAATTTTTCCCCTTCAAATTCCGGAAAATAAAATTCCTGATGAATTTTGGTTTTAAAACAATACGTCATTTCTCCGTGGATTTCCCACTTGTAATCAGATTCTCCTGTCAGCCATTCTTTTCTTCCAAACAGGCTTTTATCAATATCTTCTTTTTCAGAAAATCGAATAAATGCAAAACCAGCGACTTTTGAATCTTCCTTAATCTTAGAAGAAAGTTTTTCCATTTCTTCGATGGCGTCTTCGGCAAGATAATCATCACTGTCGATAACACAAAAAAACTCGGTTTTTGCATTTCTCAACCCGTTATTGACTGCAAAATGTTTTCCTTTATTTTCTTGAAAAATATAATGAATGTCGAATTGATTCTCATCTTGAAATTCTTGAACCAAAGCTTTAGTTTCGTCAAAAGAACCATCATCTACAATCAGCCAGATAAAATTTTTATTAGTTTGATATTTAAGACTGTTGTAAAGCTTTGGAAGAATATAAGCCCGATTGAAAGTTGGTGTGAAAATGGTAAACTTCTGCATCACGGTAGATTTATTGGTTCATAATCTCCATAATCCAAAGCATATTTCAGCCAGTTTTTTATGCCATATTTTTCAACAATTTTTCTGTCAATTTTGTGATATGGCTTTTGCAAAAACTCTTTCAGTCCGGTAAAATCTTCGAAATTGGTGATGAAAATATTATCGGGATGATAGAAGTCGTAATCTTTTAGATTATGATTATTGGAAACAAATTTCTGTTCCTGATTCAGACATTCGAAAAATCGGAAAGCCACACCATTATGAGTATTCATTTTAAAATCAACAACAGCTTTTGATTTCTCGGTATATTTCTCGTTTTCTTCTAAAGAGATTCCTTTATGCTGAAGGCTTATAGAATCAGTCTTTTTTTCTTCTCTAAATTCCGGAATCGTAAGAATCGCTTTAAATTTTAAATCATTTTCTTCGGAATAATTCTCAATATTGTAAGCCCATTTAATACGTTCATCCAAACCAACACCAATGTAAAAAAGGTCGATTTCTTCTTTTGCAGGATCGTGAAAAGTATTCTCTGTGTAATGATAAATCGGTAAGGGAAGCAAATTATATTGAGGGTATTTTCTGATATCATTACCGTCAAAAACCAGCTTTCTGTCAAAATATTTGTAGTAATCCAAAATTCTGGGATACATATCAATTCCGTCCCATTGGTAGCTTACCATTTTTTTTGATTGTTTTCTGATTCTTTTAATCAGATTTTCAGAATACATATCTGCTCTTATGAAAAATGCGATATCATAAGTCTTATTCTTCAGACGTTTCTCGGCATATTTTTCAAAAATCTGTTTTTCTTTTTTGATGAAATAATTTTTCTCTTTCAAAATCAATCTCGAGAAAATATTCCCGATTTTATGAATCAATGAAGATTGATCAAGAGCTGGCGGAAGAGACTCTATCAAAACATCCACTTCAAATCCCATTTTGATCAATTGATCAACAATCGGTTTCGAAAGATTAAGATTTTTATTGACGTATAATACCTTCATTAAAACAAATTTAATACGATCTATGTATTATTTTCCGCTAAATTATGCTTTTTTTGTACTTTTACAAATTGAATTTTTCTTCATTTCAAAAGAATTTTCACAAATGATAAAAAAAATATTAATTACGGGAGGTGCCGGTTTTATAGGAAGTAATCTTGCTCTCAAATTAATCGATAAAGGTTACGAAATTACCGTTCTCGACAATCTGTCCGAGCAAATCCACGGTTCCGATCCTGAAAACACTTCCCCACTTTATAAAAGTATCAAAGACAAAGTTCATTTTATTAAAGGAACCGTTACCTCCCGCCAAGACTTAGAAAAATCGATTGAAGGTCAGGATGTAATTGTTCATTATGCAGCAGAAACCGGAACAGGACAATCTATGTATTGCATCGAAAAATATACAGAGGTCAATGTTCAGGGAACTGCTTTGATGTTGGATATTTTGGTCAATCAAAAAAACTCGGTTCAAAAAGTTGTCATTGCTTCTTCCCGCTCAATCTATGGAGAAGGGAAATATGAACATCCGGAATTTGGATTAGTTTACCCTTCTCACAGAACAGAAAAGGAAATGTTAGCCGGAGATTTTGAAGTTAAATACAAAGACAATCAAACGCTTAAATTATTACCAACTTCTGAAGATTCTAAAATCCATCCTTCTTCTGTTTACGGCATTACGAAGCAGAATCAGGAGCAGATGATAATGGCCGTTTGTCCCACGGTTGGAATTGCGCCGGTTGCTTTCAGATACCAGAATGTTTATGGTCCGGGACAATCTTTGTCAAATCCTTATACGGGAATTTTATCCATTTTTTCGAATCAAATTAGAAATAATGACGGCATCAAAATTTTTGAAGACGGGAAAGAATCCCGCGATTTTGTTTTCATAGATGATGTTGTGGATGCAACTATTGCCGGAATTGAAAACAATAATGCCGATGGTGAAGTTTTCAATGTAGGAACAGGGGTTGCTACTGATGTGATGACGGTCGCTAAAACATTGATTGACTCTTACGGAATTGATGTTCCTGTGACAATTACCGGAAATTTTCGATTAGGAGACATCAGGCATAATTTTGCCGATCTTACAAAAATAAAATCCAAGCTTGGTTTCGAACCAAAATTTGATTTCACTCAAGGAATTAAACAATTTACGGATTGGGTTTTACAACAGGATATTCAGGAAAATAAACTGAACGATTCTTTGGAAGAGATGAAAGCTAAAGGTTTATTCAAATAAATAATTTAATAAACACTTATGATTTACGATTGTTTTATATTTAATAATGAACTTGAGATTCTGAATATCAGATTAGAATACCTCTATGATCAGGTTGATTATTTTGTTCTTGTTGAAGCCAACAGAACACTGACAGGAATTCCCAAACCGCTTACTTTCAAAGAAAATGCAGATCAATTTTCAAAATATTCCGACAAGATAATTTACATTCAGGCGGAAGAAAAACCGGAACTAAAAGACTGGGATTACGAGTGGTATCAAAGAAACGTTATTAAAGAGGGGCTTAAAAACTGTAATGATGACGACATTATTTTTGTTTCAGACGTTGATGAAATTATAAATATCGGAGAAATCCTAAAACGTGATAATATAGAATCACCGGCTTTGATAGAAGTTCCGATGTATTATTACTTCTTCAATATAAAACTGGAAGAACCTTTTCAGTTCAATATGGTTTCCAGGTATAAGGATCTCAAAGATTTTCATATCGGAAACAGAATGACTTTCAGAGATTTTGCTTCCAGAATCATCAAACCGGTTGGATTCAATACAGGTTGGCATTTCAGTTTTCTTTTCGGTTTTGACATTAAAAGATATATTGAAAAAATTGAATCATTTTCACATCAGGAATACAATACACCGTTTTTTAAAGACCCGAAAAGAATCTACAACAACCTTCTTGTACAAAGAGATATTTTTAACCGGAGTTTTGTAAATTTGAAACTCTGTGATCCTGCGGAATATGCAGAAATAAGTCCTGTTTTTAAAAAGCTGGGTCTTGAGAAATACCACTTCCGGATTACGCCAAAACTGTTTTTTCAGATTTCTTATTTAAAATTGCACAGCAAGATCAATATGGCAATTTTCCGCCTGAAAAATTTAAAGAAATGATTGGAACATTAGTTTGGAGATTTCGTGAGGCAATGGCTGTTCTTCTTGGAAAAAAGAAAACTTTTTCTGACAACAAACCGACTTCTAAAAAGTCATTTTCAATAGAAAACCTAACCGAATACCAAATTGAAAATCAAGAAACTAAATCTTTTTTAGAATCTATTTCCATAGAATTTTTATTTTGTGAATTTGGAGAAAACAGAGTGAACGCCGGCGGATCAGAATTTAATTTAAAAAACAGATTAGAACCTTCTCTTTCAACAATAAGACAATATTTTCCGACTGCAAAATTCACTGTTTATTCTGATTTTGATTTGGAAATCGAAGGTGTCGATCTTAAAAAAGTAATTTCGCCTGTTCCGGAAAAAGAACATCCAAGATATCTTTACCGAACTGCAGATTATTTCAAATTCAAATCTCTTGCAGAGTCGGAAGCAGACTTCCGTTGTGTTGTTGACACTGATATGTTTGTAATTTCGCCTGATGTCTACAGCTTGATTTATCTTACAAAGACGTTTGGTTTCTGCGCACCTTACACACCAAGAAATCTTTTAAAAAGAGATATGGAAACATCTCTAGATGCCGGAAAAATTACCGATGAAAGTAATGGTTTCGGACATTCTTACAACCAAAGTCCGATGACGCTTTGGAAAGATTCGGAAAAAGGAAAAGTCTTCTTCGAAAAGTGCTGTGAAATTATGATGAAAGAACCTTCCAGAGCTTCTCTTGTAATGTGGAAAGCTGCTTCTGAAACAAAATCTTCTCCATATCTTTTACCTGCGGAGTTTTGTGTTTGTGGTGATGATGTTGGTATAGGAAACGAAGTAATGTTACACGTTGGGCATACTCAAGTTGCTGATTATTACAATGTAAAATTGAAAAGCTAGATGAAAAAAACAATTCTTTTTATCGCTGATAAACCAGACTGGGCTTATGAGTTTATGATCAAGGCTTGGCTTCCTTTTTTACAAAAAGATTATGATTGTTTTGTTGCCTATGATGACGATTATACCGTCAAGAAGAACAACTCGAAAAATAAGATTTTTCAATTAATTTTCAATATTAAAAGCCTGCTGAAATTATCCGTCTTTAAAATAACCAATAAAAACGAAGCAGTTTATTTTCTAGATAAAAGTGGAAAATATTATTATCCAAAATATATCG
>QFQW01000071.1 GCA_003248755.1 Chryseobacterium sp.
AGTGAGTATAATGACTATTTAATTAAGTTCAAAAATCAAATATATTTTCAAGAGCACTTAGACTTGAACCAAGAACATGAAGTTTGAAGCTTCTTATTTTGCCAATTAAACTATACTCTTTTGATAATTTATATATAGTTTAAACAATAAATTTATATTAAATATTTTAACAAATTAACGGAAAAGAGTTGAGTCGAACAACTAAGTACTATTGTACAATATTTAGCAAATATCTTACCCTACCCATGGAAACTTTTCCTTTAATTTCGAGCTAGGCCGGTCTTGATCCGGCATCATCTTTCTCGACAAGAAAGCACTTTACCAATTAAGATTACTAGCTCTTTTTATTTTATTACTTTTAAAATAAAATCTATATTAAAAAGACATCTTTTAAGTAAACATCTATTATAATCTAAATGACTATATACGGCTAGTAGGATTTGAACCCACAAAAATCATTTGGAAGACGATGGTTTTACCGTTAAACTATAGCCGCTAAATATATGATCGAAGTATTATGGCTCGAACATAACAGATCCTCAACCCAAATGAGGCGCCTAACCAACCTGGCTCTACTCCGTGGTTACCAGAAGAAGAATTTGAATCTTCATCGTTAATGCATGAAATTAATGTTCTAACCATTTAAACTACTCTGGCCATAGTATTTATTCCTATCTAAGAGTCGAACTTAAACTAAAATATTAGAAGTATTTCGCTCTACCATTAAGCTAATAAGATAGGAGACAAGAGATTTGAACTCTTACAAGTATATTACTATTGAGTTTACAGCTCAACCCTTCTTACCAATAAAGGAACTCTCCTAATGAGTTCCTTTATTAAGACCTAGGGGACTTGAACCCTTATTATGACGATTAAAAGTCGTATGTTTTATCCATTAAACTAAAGTCTCTATTAGCAAATATTAATTCAAATTAATATTTTTGTTTTATAGTTATAACTATTGAACCTACCATAGCTAATAATAATATTATAGATGTAATTAATAATCACATAGATAAATTTGTATACATAACATTTCCTATACTTATTATATCATATATATCTACTATATTACTATCTCAATTGTTAGAAGACACATGTGATATTTCTACATTTTTATCTAATACATACCCTGTTTTTATATCTGGTAATAGATTATTATATGGTATAAAAAATCCTATAATAGTTAATATAGCCAAAGGTATATTATTATTAGTATCACTTATAAGTTCTGACACTCTTATATTTATTAGCATTAGTATAAACAAAAATAATATAGATACTGCCCCTACATATACTAATAGATAAGATAAACCTATAAATTTTACACCAATAAAAATTAAATAACAAGATATACTTGTAAATAATAATATTAAATGTAGAACAGAAACAATAGGATTTTTACTAACTATTGTAAATACCCCAGCCAACAAAGATATTACTACTATATAATTTAAATACTCTGGAGTAAAACCGTTAAAAAAATCAGGTAAAAAATATAAATTATACATATAATTAATTGTATTTATATTAAACAAAAAATAAACAATTAATAAAGAAAAAGGGGAGGGTTATAAAAATATTCATTCTTTTATTGGAGTTGAACCAACATAATACCAGTAAAGATTTTGTAGATATTTTCTACAGTATATTTAAAATAAATTTAAACACACATTTAATTATAAATTAAAATATTTAATTTATAGTTAAAAAAATTATAAAATTTTAAGGTTAATATATCCCGTGCAATTTCCATTACACGAACCGTATTTCGACTTAACACCAATTAAAGTCACGCATACGAAGGTTACATATTTAAAAAATACAACAAATTAAGTAAAAAATAAATAAATAAATAACCAAACTTATTGCGCATACATCTTTCAGCGCCTGACGAGTAGTTAGTACCCAACTGAGGTTAACTTCACCGTGACGTGGTGATTCACGATTACTAGTAATTCCATATTCATGTAGTCGAGTTTCAGACTACAATTCACGAATAGTTATATCCAATTTTATGGGATTAGCTCCATTTTACAACATTGCATCCCTTTGTAGAGGTATATGTGGCACGTCTATAGCCCACGTTATTAAGGCCATGATGACTTGTCTTGGTCCCTTTTATCATATCCAATATAATGGTGAACCGCATTAGAAATATATTTATAACTAAAACAAGGGCTTTCGTTAATTTAAGGAATTAACCATAATCTCACGACATTAACTGAAGACAGCCGTGCAGCACTTGTATTAATTAACATTAATATTCAAAACGTGGTAAGGTTATTCGCGGACTATCGAATTAAATAACATACTTCACTACTGGTTTCAGAAACGGTCTAATGATTTCAATTTGGGCGTTGCCGCTTTAGTCTTAAGGTGGAATGCTTACACTTTCATTTATAGGCTAAAAAATAATCTAGCCTATGACACTCATAATTGTCTCCTAGGACTACTAGGGTATCAAATCCTAATCGCTCCCCTAGGCTTCGTCCCTCAACGTCAGTTTTTACATAGAATATAACCTTTGCCGTTACCCGTCCTACCAGTATTATAGAATTTTAACTCTTCTCTGGTAATTCGCTTATTCACACATAAAACTCTAGATAAACTAGTACCTTAATAGGCTTAGTTTTCTGTCTAGGTACCCTATATACCGATTAAACATGAATAACACTTGTCTTCTACGTATTACCGCGACTGCTGGCACGTAATTTGGTCAAGACTCATAGATAAAAAATCGTCATACTCTTTATTTTATCTAGAACTTTAATTTCTTTCCATTCTTTCAAGTTGCTGGTTCAGCCATTTGACTATTGACCAATATCCCCCACTGCTGTACAATTCTGCCCTGGGGTTTTTTCAGACCCAGTGTGATCGATCGACCTTTCAGTCACGACTGCCGCAACCTGAGCTAATTTTTTATTACTCTTACGGATTTCTTATTAACATCTTAAAGCGAAATTTTATCTTTCTTTTTTACTTAAAGTAAAAACATTATAAGGGATTTTTTTCTTCCTTACTTCAAGGTAGATTAATAATTTATACTCACCTGTACACCACTTCATATAAAAATTTTATGTCATCATTGATGACATAAAATTTTATTAGACGTTCGATTAGCATGTGTCAAGCATTTGAATAGCGTTCACTCAGAGCCATCATCAAACTCAACTATTTAAATTTTTTCTTATGTTAGATATAATTTATCTTTTTATTTTTTAAATTATATATTTATGCAAAATTATTTATTAGGTCACGTAACAATATTTGTAAAAAATATATATTAGCTAATATTATTTAATTCAAATTTAACCTTCTATTTGATCATATAGTCAATACAAGAATTTATTTAATGATACACTTTGAATAGATATAGGCATAGAACTATGTAAAATACCACATATTTCTGAACATTGTCCATAAAATGTACCTTCTCTATTTAAATATACAGATGATTGATTTAATCTACCTGGATATGCATCACATTTAATACCTAATGCTGGGCAAGCATAAGAATGTATTACATCTGCTCCTGCTACCACAAATCTTGTATGTGTTAATTCAGGTATAACTACTCTATTGTCTACTTCTAATAATCTTAATTGACCTATTTCCAAATCACTTTCTGGTATAATATATGAATCATATTCTATATATTCTTCATCATCATTTACAAAATCGGGGTATTGATAACTTCAATATCATTGGTGACCTTCTCCATATATTACTAATGAAGGATCTATAACTTCATCCATTAAATATAGTAATTTAAAAGATGGAAAAGCTATTAATATTAATATTAAAGCTGGCGTTATAGTTCATATTAATTCAACTAACGTACCGTGATTTATGTATTTATTAGATATTTTTGACTTGCTAAAATTTATTATAATCGATATCATTATTCAACTTACTGCAAATAAAATTATAGCTAAATAAAACATAATGTTGTTGTGTAATTCTTCTAATCCTTCCATTTGTGGTGTAGCATTATCTTGAAAAAAAAGACCTCATGGTTCTGGAGTATCATTTGTTGATACCCTATTAAAAGTATTTTTTTCAATATCATCTATTGAAAAAACTGATTTAAGTGAAATATTTAGAAAAACAGGTGTAATTTTTAATATTTTATTTTCTATTCGTTTTATGCTTATATATTAGTAATTTTTTTTATATTTGTTAAAAAGATTAATTGAATATATAGATGACAAGACTCGAACTTGTAAAGCATAAAATACTATTCCGTCCTAAGCGGAACCTGGTTACCAAATTTCAGCACATCCATCTGCTCGAGATAAGACTTGAACTTATAACCTAAACATCTTCAGTGTTCCGCTCAACCAATTGAGCTTCTAGAGCTCTATTAACTTTAAATTTAAGTGGAAGTATCAGGAATTGAACCTAAATTAACGAATTGCAAATTCGCTGTTTTACCATTTAAACTACACCCCCCTCCCCCCTTTTTATATTTTAAATTTGTTTTATGTTTTTTTATGATTAATTTAATTGAATGAATATTTTAAATAAAAAATCTTCTATTAAATACATTAGGAATTATTAAGGCGAGAATGACTTGAACACTCATCTTAACTGTCATGAGCAGTTGGCTTTACCATTAAGCTATAGCCTTATTAGAAAAAACTTAGTGTAAAAAATAATTTTTAGGTATAGTTACTTAATAATTAAATAGTAAATTATAAAAAAAATATCTTATATAATTTTTAGTATATGTAGGACATAAATATGTAATTTATACGTATAAAAATATAACTAAAAGGTAATAAGAACAAGGAAGGTATTGATCCTTCTCTAAATGATCTGCAATCAAAAGGTAAAACCTTATACAACTTGTTCTTTTTTTATCTTGTTTTTTTTTAGATAAAAGTGTTATCCGAAAAACGACTTGAACGTTTATGATTGATATCAACGAAACTTAAGCTCGTCCTGTCTACCAATTCCAGCATTCGGATTATTTAATAAAGATATCATTATAAAACAAATGTCTTTATAATTAAACATAATAAGAAAAAGTATTATACTACCATTTAAACGCCTTTAAGGTGATTTGAACACCTAACACAAATATTAACAGTATAATGCTCTACCAATTGAGCTATAAAGGCTTTGGGAGGATACCTTGAATCGAACAAGGATATACTATGCCACAAATAGTTGTTTTACCATTAAACCATATCCACCATTATATTTTTATATAAGGGAATAAAAGTATCAAAAATTAAATGGTTTATAAAAATAAGGTAAAACAATTATATTATTAAAAATACTATAAGAAATATTTGACTTGAACAAATAACCATTCGTGTGTAAAACGACTGCTCTACCAATTGAGCTAATTTCTTTATTTATTATATAATGCGCGGGCTGAGGGTTCGCACCATCAATCTCCTGGTCATGAGCCAAGTATGTTTAACTATTACACCAACCCGCATATAACCCAGGAGAGACTTGAACTCTCGTTTTAACAGTGAAAATGTTATGTCTTAACCAGTTTGACCACTGGGTCTCTTTCTAATGTAAGTTTTGCACTTACTTTCACCTATTAAAAAGGGTTTTTATAGCCCAATGTAAGTATCGCTCTTACTTCCACCGATTACAAAACGGTAGCATTACTTTTATGCTAACCAGGCACCTTTAATTTTTCATAACTGAATTTTTTAGTTATTTAATAAAATTAGTACTTTATGCCTCAAGACCTCCTGATCCGTACAGCTAAAGCCTATTTTATGTAATGTTCTATTACATATTTAAGAGTATCATATAGTAAGTTTCGTGCTTATATGCTTTCAGCACTTATCTTTAATTGACGTGGCTTTCTTGCCATGCCTATTAATCTATTAGAATATTTTAATTAAAACATTAGATTAATAAACAACATGTAAACTATTGGTCAACATACCCAATTCCTCTCGTACAAAGGGGCTATCTTTACTTTACTCAAACTTCCTCTAGAAGATAGAAACCATACTGTCTCACGACGTATTAAACCCAACTCATGTAACTCTTTAATCGACGAACAGTCGAACCCTTCATGATTCCTGCGTTCATGTGGATGAGCTAAGCCGACATCGAGGTGCCAAACCGCGCACTCAATTTGTACTCTCTTGCGCACATTAGCCTGTTCATTATGTTTACATAAAAATATTTTATTTTAAGTTGGCTTTAGGCCATCCATATTTTTCAATATGGTTCAGACTATGTTTTCATATATATATATTTTCAATAAAAATATTTGCTTTTATTAGTTTCCACTTACTCATCCTTTTAGACCAAATGAACCTATATTAGTTTTAGCATTTAATTTAGTGTATTGTAAATTTGAATCTAAATTACCTTTTAAAAAAATAGATGATAGACCACCTGAAGTTGAATCTATATTAAATAAATTACCTTTATATTTTAATTTAGTAATAGATCTTGCAGCTTTGTGTCTTTTAGTTAATCTACCTTTTGCTTCTAATCTAAATCCAGTTATGTGTCTATACTTAAGATTATTAATGACATAGTTTTTTAAAAATTTTTTTCTTTCTATATTATAATATATAGTTTTATTTTCTAAAAAAACTTTTTTTTTTATATTTATTTTATCTTTTAATCTAGTAATATATTTTAATAATCAACTTCTGTTTTTTTGTATTTTTAATAAAACAGATTCTGATAATATACTACTATTTAGATAAAATTTTTTTAAATTAATAAAATTAAATTCAACATTTTTATTAAATAGTAATTGTAAATAAGTTTTTAAGTATTGTAAATATGTATAATTAAATTTTGATTTATTTATGTATATTAATTGCTTATAATATATATATTTTACCATTTTTCTTAAGTACTTTTTTATTCTTCATGTATAAAATAGTTTAATATAATTTAACATACGTTTACTATATCTAGATACACTTTTAATTTTATTTAATTTATATAATTTATCTAAAACTATTATTATATATTCTTTGTTATAACTAGCTTTTTTTACTGCTAATAAAGATTTATATTTAATATTATTTAATTTTTTTATTAGCAATTTAGTATTTTTAATTCTTACCCTGTTTTTAATTCTAATATTTACATGATTTCTATTAGATAAAAATTTATTAGACCTAGAAAGAAATATGTTTTTATTTTTTTCTAAAACTTCATTATAGTGATTTAAATCTTTAAATTGAATACTATAATTTGTATAAAACTTATTAAAAGTTTCAAGGGTTCTTGTAAAATATTTTTTTTTATAAATTTTTCTATAATATTTTTTTATATATCTTTTTTTTAAAAATTTGTTTAAAAATCTCTTTTTTAATTTTAAAAGATAATTACTTTTTTGTCTATTAAAAGTATATAAAGTAATTATTACTTTATTATTAGTATGTTTAAATTCACCTTTACTTAAATATATTCTATTTGATGATAATCTTCTATGTTTGTTTTTTATTATTTTTCTTCTTATTTTTGCTTCTATTTTTCAATTATACAATGAAAAGTAATTTTTAATAAAATTTATAGCTAATCTACTAATATGTGGTACTAGAGGTATTGCATCTTTATTATACACAAATATACTATTATCTCATTCTCTTGCGGAAGAAGGAAAGTGTTTTAGTGTATCTAAATTTTCTATATATTTATTTTCATTATTCAATGTATTTTTTTTTAATTTATATATTAGATTTATTTTTTTTTTTTTGTTTTTTTATTATCGTTCTTTTTAAGAATCTATTTCATTAATGTATACACATTAATATTAATTATATATATATATATGTTGGATTTTAAATAGTCGTTGAACGTTCTTATTAAAAAATAAGTTTCGCTTCAAATTAACTATAATGGTAATAGTGTTTTTTGAAATTTACCCAAATTATTTACAATATTAAATAATATTGAAGGACTAATTAATCCCTAGCGTAACTTTTTCAAAAATACAAGACCTTTCCTTTCAGTATCTTGCGATCTTATGCCCCGCTTACGCGACTGATGGACTTGTAGGTCTAACAGTAAAGCAAGATTTAGCCATTAAACTTTTACAGTATTATTAAATATCATAGTATATTATACTACAATTATTAGTTATAATTTTACATTTTTACATGTAAAATTAAATAATTATTTCTACAACTATTCACCTTATAGTTAAAATCTTACTTAAAAAAAATTTTATAAATTATTTAAAATAACAGTAACTGAATAAATTATATATAATTTATAACAGATTAAAAAATAACGAAAAAAAATTTTTTTTCGTTATTTTTTTGTATATAACATACAAAATTACGAATGGAATTTTGGATATACCCAGGTACTTTTTGTGGGATCTGTGCCCCGCATAAACTGTCTTCTAATCAATTGAATGTAACAAAGTAAATAAAGGTGTCTCATTGTTGTATTATACTACCTTATACGCTTGTAATTCTTATATTACAGTCTCAATTAGTAACAGTAAAGCTGCATAGGGTCTTCTCGTCTATCTAGAGGTAAACAGTATCTGCACTGCTATTCCAATTTCACTGAGCCAATCATCGAGACAGCTGTTGTATCGTTACATCATTCATGCAAGACCGCATTTAACGGCCAGGGTATTCCGCTACCTTAGGACCCTCATCGGTAAGGCCGCCGTTTGTCGAGGATTTCTTCAAAGCCTAACTTTTTATTTTTAAGCAAATCTGTTACCCATTCGACACTGGGCAGACTTCACACTCAATACTTTGATATCCATCTTTGCAGAGTGCTTTGTTTTAAATAAACAGTCGTACAACACATTTATATGATTCCTAAGCGCGTTGAAATGTATATAATTGTTCATTATAACCTTTTAGAGATTTTACATTTCTAATGCGAATGGCTCACCTTCTCCCGAAGTTACGTGAGCTAATTTGCCGAGTTCCTTAATGATTGATTACTCAAACGCCTTCGTATATTCTACTTGCTTACTTGTGTTAGTATTTAGGTACGGTGTATTATGGAAGATAAATTTGGATTTATTACTACAAGTTACCTTCTTTCCTTATTTATTTGTTTTAACTCCCCTATATTTTTCCTGAACTAATTTAATTTTAATTAGTTTAATAATTCTTTTCAGATAAGAACTACAAAAAATTCATCGTGATTTTACACTTAGAAGCCGTATTTAGTAATACCATAAGCTTAAGGCGGGTATATGCCGTAGTGGCTTATACCTTATCGTTACTCATATCAGCATTATCACTTGGATTGATTTTTATTCGTGTTTCTTTTTTAAAAAAGATTAGATTTTTTTTATTCTTGAAAAGAATAAATCTAAAGTTTATCCAATGTTCCGCTACCCCATATATATTTTTATAATAAAAATATATATATGGACAAGGTTTCGGTATATTATTTAGATCCGTTATATTTTCGGTGTGAACTTCTAAATCAAATCAACGCTCTGTTACGAGATCATTAAAAAGTGGCCGCTTCTAAGCCTATTAAATGATTGTATTCAAAGACACATCCTTATTTTCACTTAACAATAATTTTGGAACCTTATTAACTCTTGTTCTGGGCTGTTTCCCTTTAGACATACAACCTTATCGTACTATGTCCGATTATTTAATATTCATCTTAACCCTTCCGAGTGCAAATACTCTCCGATAAAATCTTTACGATCCCCCGATATATACAAACCTATTTATATATTATAAAATAATATATAAATGAAAAATTTGACCGAGATCACAGTTCTGTACCTGCTAAGATGTTACTTAAATTACCTACTTATATAGGTTTCGCGGAAAACCAGCTTAACTAGTCAGTATTGTCTTTCACTTACTTACCACCATTCTTCGGATATCTATACAACGATAACCCGTTCGGACTTTTATTATCCTGATAATGGTAAGATCACTAGTCTCCGGGTCTAATTTTAGATACTCTCTTACTATTTTATAATCGATTTCTCTAGGCTTATGCTTGCATCTAAAATTAACTTGCTGACCCATTATGCAAAAGGTACGCTCTTGTTTTTATTTTAAATTTTACTTGAGCTGCTTATAAAACTACTATTAAAAACATTCCCTCACGGTACTATTCACTATTGCTTATATACTATATTTAGATTTAGAGGAAGGTTCCCCTTTATTCAAACAAAAATTCATTCTACTTATCTACTATTACACTTGTTTTTTGAATTGGTAACTCCAAAAAACATCATGTAAGATTCTATTCTACTTTAATTCTCATTATATGTAGAATCTCGTTTGATTTATTTTCCTAAGGTTAATTAGATTTTTCTGTTCACCTTGTTTATTTATCAGATTTTTCTTATTTATCCTAAAAAAATTTTAGTTTATAGCATAGAATTCATAATAATTTCTTTTTACACTTATTTGATAAAATCAAATGAGAATTTTACTTATATTAGGTATAATATATCTTTATTAATAAAAATAAATACCAATACATTTCAATTTTTTATTTATATTTTTTTTATAAATACTATCTTTTTTCAATTTTTTATTTGAAAATTATTTCCTTGTCTACTATCTATTTTTAAGGCGTTTTTTCCTAATTCAAAAACAAAACCTAGAGTTAAAATAAAAAAAAACACCAGCATTATTATTAAACCATATATGCCATTAGTATATGCACTTACTATATAAGGATATACCAATAGTATCTCTAGATCAAATAGTAAAAATAAAAGTGCAAATATGAAAAAAGATATACTAAATTGAGTTCTATTTTGACCTAAAAAAGAATGAAACCCACATTCAAATGCACTATTTTTTTCTTGATAAGGGTTATGAGGAGATAATAATATATTTAATCCTAATAATATTAAAGCTAATATAGGTATAAATATAAAAAAAAACGTTAAACTTGTCATTATATATATGTAATTTTTATTTGTAGTAAAAAATGTTTGCAAATTGTATAGCTACGTGTATTAATAATTTTATTAACTTGATTAGTTATTATCTATAATATTAATATCATATTTATTTATTATAAATTTATAGAGTAACTTATTAAAGACAATAAATTACATATATTTAATAATTCATTTGGTATCAATATAAAACTAACAATAGCTAAATTTAATATACTTAATGTAATAGAATATATATTAGATAGTGAAACTTCTAAATAAATATAAGTTTTTTCATAATCAGATTTATCAAAATAAATAGTTTTTATTACTGTTAAGTAATAAACTGCTCCCACTACACTAGTTAATACACCAATTAAGACTAAAATAATTTTATTGTTATCTAAAGCTGTAGTTAATACCATCTGTTTTCCAAAAAAACCTACCAATGGGGGTAGTCCTACAAAAGAAAACATAGTAATTACTAAACATAAAGCTAATATAGGATTAATTGAGAAATAACCTTTTAGTTGACTAATTAATTGAATAGGACTATTATTTTTTTCTGGTAAATTATTATATTCAGATACATTTGTATAATATAAATATAAACTGAATCCTATGGCTATTAATATTAAAAAAGCATTTAAATTTGTTAATATATATTGAATTATATAAAATAAATATGCTTGATATGAATCTATAGTATGTACTATCAAAGCTAATAATATAAAACCTACATGTGATATAGTACTATAAGCTAATAGTCTTTTAATTCTTTTTTGTGTTAAACCTAAAACTGTTCCTATTATTAATGAAAAAAAACAACTTATAGATAAAGTTGTTGTTCATGAATAAAATTGCAATGTAGAATGTAACAAGCTGCTAGTATATTGTACTAATTCTAATAATAATATTAATATTGCAATTTTACCTAGTATTGCTATAAACGTGGTTACTATAGTTGGTACTCCATCATATACGTCTGGAGATCATCAATGAAAAGGTGCGGCTGCTATTTTAAATAATAAGCCTACAGATATTAATAATAAACTATAAAATACATAACTATGCATATATCATCTTGAATAGTCTGCATATCTTTCTGAATCTGAAATAATTGAGTATATACCATCTAAATTAGTTAACCCTGAATTAGCATAAATTAACCCTATTCCTAATAATATAAAACATGATGATAATCCCCCTAACAAAAAATATGTTAAGGCAGATCCCGTAGATGATTCTGAATTTCTATGCATAGATGA
Organism: Chryseobacterium sp.; assembly: GCA_003248755.1. Classification (GTDB taxonomy): domain Bacteria; phylum Bacteroidota; class Bacteroidia; order Flavobacteriales; family Weeksellaceae; genus Epilithonimonas. Next base: position 12,115 of record QFQW01000071.1, read on the forward strand.
AATTATATATAAACTAAAACTTTGTAACTCTATACATAAATATATTGATCCTAAATCCCCACTTGATAATAATAAAGTGGCTCCACTTATTACAAAAATTATTATTAATGCATATTCTATTATTGTAAACTGTTCTGAGACTTTATTTATTATATTTACATATTGTTTTACGTTTTTAAATATTGTATCTATCATGGATGTTGAATCTCCTATATATTTTTTTCTAGGATAAAATCCTGTAAGTAATAAAATTATACCACATATTAACAAAACAAATATTTGAAATGTGTGTGTTATAGCTGTTACATTAAATAATCCACCATATAATCCTATTCCTTTTTCTAAATATGTTATAAAATATGTCGTGTATGCTGATATTATACTATAAAATATTATTAGTATACCTATTCTACTGTATAATATAGATGTATCAGGTCTATTTGTTAAACCATTGGAAAATAAAAGTAATAAAAGAAAAGTTAAAATCATATATTTATATACACTTTTTTTTAGTATCATCATACTTTAAATATATTAGTCAAATTTTAATTATCTAAATTTTATTTATTGCTACATATCTATATCATTTTTATTTAAATCTATATATAATTACATTTATTAGTATATTTTAATTTTTAAGATATTAATACAATTTAATAATATTTAATTCTATTAGATATTAAGCATTAAAATCTATATTATACAATAAGTGATATGTATAATAATTAAGACCATCTAATATAATAGAAGGATATATACCTAATAAAATAGTAAATAATACTAAAACAGTAAGCATAAAAAATTCTCTTTTATTTAAATCAGGTAAATACTCAAGTCAATATCTTTTAGAAGTTGCCCCGGCAAATACAATTCTATTAAACATAAAAATAGTGTATGCTGCAGAAAATACTATAGATGACGAAGCTAAAACACCAGCAAGAGGTAATCTTTCAAAAACACCATATAAAGACATGAATTCTCCTACAAAATTTAAAGTTAAAGGGGCACCACAATTACCTAAAGATAAAATAAAAAATAAAATAGAAAATATAGGCATCATTTGAGCAATACCTCTATAATAAGTAATTAATCTAGTTCCAGATCTATCATATAATACACCCCCAGCTGAAATAAATAAACCAGAAGACACAAAACCATGGGCTAAACCTAATAGAACACCACCTTGTATACCTTGTAATACATTACTAAATACACCAGCTAGATAAACAGCTGCGTGAGATACTGATGAATATGCTATTAGTTCTTTAATATCTATAGTTCTTAATGTACTTAAACTAGCATATATTATAGTTAATATAGCTATAAGAAAAACTATATAAGTATAATATAAAAAAGCTTTAGGTAATAATGGTAATATTAATCTAAAAATACCATATAAACTTAATTTTAAAACTATAGCAGCTAAAATTATACTACCTGATAAAGGAGATTCAACATGAGCTTTTAACAATCAACTATTTAAATAAATAGTAGGTGTTTTTACTGCAAAAGCTATAAAAATACCTATAAACATAAATAATTGTGTTATATACATATAATTTGTTTTTGACAATACATTTATATCTGTACATCCGATTAAAGATTGCATTTTTATTATAGATAGTAACATAAATAGTGAACCTAAAAAAGTATATAAAAAAAAATAAAAGCTTGCTCTTATTCTAGCACTTGATCCAAATAACCCTATTAAAATGAATAAAGGAGCTAATATACTTTCGAAAAATATATAAAACATTAATATATCTAACACTAAAAAAATCATCAATAATAAGGTTTCTAATAATAATATTATTATTAAAAAATATTTTTTTTTTTCATTTATTGATTTTCAATTAGATATTATAGCAATAGGCATTATTAATGTTGTTAATAATATGAAATATATTGATAACCCATCAATACCTAAATAAAAATCGTAATATCCTATTACATAATGTTCTTGTACAAATTGCATATGTTTACAACTATTATCAAATAATATTCATATAAATAAAGAAACTATTAAATCTATTATAGTTATAGTTAAAGCTATTATTTTTAAATTATTTCTATTTTCATTTGATTCGTATAAATTGTTTGAAGATATTAAAAATGCACCAAAAAGAGGTATTAAGATAAGGGCTAATAACAACATTTGTATAAAAATTAAAACTATATTACAACATTAAAAGTAAATTTTTAAAATATAGTTTTTATGTAAAAAATAAATATATATATTTTTTAAACTATTAATATAATGTTTTTTAATGAGTTTAGGACTTGAACCCAAATTATAGTGGTCGTAACACTGTGTTCTGCCAATTAAACTAACTCATTTTTATATCATATAAACTTAAATACATTAATATAAAATTATATTATAATTTTTTAATTAATACACGACTTGTATATAAACGTACAAATCTTGGTAATATATATTTACTAAATATGTATATAATTAAAGAAAGTAATAAAAAATTAAATATTACTTGGTTAACAAAATAGAAAGGTACTAATTGTGGCATTATTACCCTTCAGATTATATAAAACAGAAGCAACTATATTAATAAACTTTTATATATAATTTTATACAAATATTTTTTATTTTATAATATGTAGTTATATAAAATTATAATTATCATTTACCCTTAACTGATTTTTATTTTTTATTTTTTAATTTAATTATATTATTTCATCACCTTTGTTTTAATTTATTAAAAAGTATAACGTTAAATTAACTAGATAGTATTAGTCTATACATTATGCTACATATAATAATAAAAATGCCATCATTAATGCAAATAATCCTGTTGCTTCTGCAAAAGCAAAACCTAATATTGCATATGAGAACAATTGTCCTCTTAAAGATGGGTTTCTTGAAACTCCTATTATTAAAGCACCAAAAACTACACCTATACCTACACCTGCTCCAATTAAACCAGTAGTAGCTAAACCTGTTCCTATAATTTTAGCTGCTTGTATCATATATATATACAGAATAATATTGAGCATCTAAAGTAATTTACTTTATATATAAAGTAAATTATTTTATTTTGTTAACCAAGTAATAGAAAATTTTACGATCCTCAATAATATATAGATATGTATAAAAATAATCATACCACATCTACAAAATGTCAATATAAAATAGCTGATTCATAACCTAAATGGTGATTTTCAGTTAAATGATATGCTAAAGCTCTTCATAGACCCACAGCTAAGAAAGCAGTACCTATAATAACATGTAATCCATGAAATCCTGTTCCGAAATAAAAACAAGATGCAAACGTACCATCTGATATTGTAAAAGATGATACTGTATATTCAATACCTTGTAGAGCTGTGAAAATTACAGCTAATATTAATGTATATACTAATCCATACAAAGCTCCGCTTCTATTTCCTTGTATTAATGAATGATGTGAATAAGTTACTGTTACACCAGAAGATAATAATATAATTGTATTTAGTAATGGTAATTCGAACGGATTTATACTTTCTATACCCATAGGTGGTCATTTTGCACCTAGTTCTATTGTAGGAGATAAAGCGCTGTGAAAAAAGGCTCAAAATATAGCTAAAAAAAATAAAGCTTCTGATACTATAAAAAGACCTACTCCCATATTTAATCCTCTTTGTACGGCTAATGTATGATTTCCTAAATAAGTTCCTTCTGAAATTACATCTCTAAATCATAATGACATTGATAAAATTAAACTAAGTAATCCCCCTGTCAAGACTTTTAGTCCTATAGTAAAAGTTTGAAAAGAAAGTATAGCGCTAAGAGTTACAGCTAATAAAGATGTACTTGTATTTAAAGGTCAAGGACTAGGTGAAACTAGGTGAAAGGGATGTGCTTGGAATTCACTTCTAATTTCATTAGTCATATTATATTTAATTTATTTATTTTTTTTTTTTGTTTTTTTTTGGTCGTGTATAATTAATGTAAATATTATAATTAAAAATATGTTAATTAAATTATTGATCTACTCCAGGTAAAGGAGGTGAAGGAGATATTGGAGGTGGACTTGGTGGTGGAGAAGGACTAGAAGGAGGGTTAAGTCCTGATAAATCTACACCAACTTCTAAGGCATCTACTCCAGGTAAAGGAGGTGAAGGAGATATTGGAGGCGGACTTGGAGGTGGACTAGGAGGAGGAGAAGTAAATCTAGATTTAATTAACATACTTTTAATTATAATTGTTATAATTATGGAAAAAATAATTGATATTATAATAATATAACTGTAATATCCTACTGTTAAGAGGTCTAGAGAAAAGGGCCCAGGCGGATGTACAAGAGCATTAATATCATCTATATTCATTGTTTTATTTATCATATTTTATTTTTGTTTTTTATTTTTTTTTATTTTGGAGATGTATAGATGGGATTAATTTAGAATATAAATACTTGTATATAGTTAATTAACTTAGAAGGTTAATTACTCTATAAAGGAGGTAAGTAACTGAGGAAATAAATGATTGTATAAATTTAATTAACTTAGAAGGTTAATTACTCTATAAAACAGATAAGGAATTGAGAATTTTAGTTATTATATAAATTTAATTAACTTAGAAGGTTAATTTCTATAAAACAGATAAGGAATTGAGAATTTTAGTTATTATGTAAATTTAATTAACTTAGAAGGTTAATTACTATAAAACAGATAAGGAACTGAGAATTTTAATTATTATATAAATTTAATTAACTTAGAAAGTTAATTACTCTATAAAGGAGGTAAGTAACTGAGGAGATAAATGACTGTATAAATTTAATTAACTGAGAAGATTAATGGCTGTATAAAGGAGGTAAGTAACTGAGGAGGGTTTAGATAGCTCTACAGATAACTAGATATATAATAATTTTTAACTTTAAAAATTATTTTAGTTAATAGTTTTTTTAATTAAAGTGTTTTTAATAAAGATATATTTTCTTCTTGTGTATTAGGATAAACAGCTATGTCTACTAAACTATTTTCTAATAAAGTTATAAATGGAACAATAATTAGAAAATGTGCAAAATATAAACCCGTTGAAATTTGTCCAAATTCTATAAATGGAGATTCAACGTGTTTTGCTCCTAATTGCATTAATATTAAAAAATTTGCAACAAATATAAAAAATGCTATTTTACTTAAAGGTCTGAATTGTATACCTCTCAGTTTAGATAAATCAGAAAAAGGTAAAACTAATAAAGCCAATATAGCAGCAAACATTGCAATAACACCTAATAATTTATTTGGTATAGATCTTAATATAGCATAAAATGGTAAAAGATATCACTCCGGTACTATGGCAGGTGGAGTTTGCATAGGATTAGCCATAACATAATTTTCACTGTCACCTAATACATTAGGCATAAAAAATACGTATATAGATAAAACAATTATAAATAAAAATATTGTAATTAAATCTTTAAATATAAAATAAGGATGAAATGGTAATCTATCATAATTACCAGATACTCCTAATGGATTACCTGAACCGCTAGAATCATGTAAAGCTATTAAATGTAATAAAGCTAACGCTGCTAATACAAATGGTAAAACAAAGTGTAATGAGAAAAATCTATTTAATGTTGCATTATTTACGCTAAATCCTCCTCAAATGAATTCAACTATATCTTGACCTACTCAAGGTATTGCACTCATTAAATTAGTTATAACTGTGGCACCTCATAAAGACATTTGTCCATACGGTAAAACATAACCCAGGAAAGCTGTAGCCATCATAGCTATAAATAATACAGTTCCTATTGTTCATACTAATGTTCTTGGAGCTTTATAAGATCCATAATATATTCCTCTACCTATGTGTAGATACACTAAAAAAAAAAAAGCTGAAGCTGTGTTTGAATGTAAATAACGAACTAATCATCCATTGTTTACATCTCTCATAATATGTTCTACTGAATCAAATGCTTCTAAAACACTAGGTGTATAATGCATTCCTAATGTTACACCTGTTACTATTTGTATAACTAAACACATTGCTAATAATGAACCAAAATTTCATAAATAGCTTAAATTAGACGGTTGTGGTGAATCTATTAAATATGAATTTACCATCTTTAATAAAGGATGACTTTTTAATATTCTCATTTATTTTTACTTATATTAACTTAGTTTAATCTTTTTCTTTAATTATTTATTATACTAAATATATAATGATATGATATACTATATAGGACATTAACTAAAATAAGGGTCGTGTATTTAGAAACACTTAAAAAAAAATTTTTTATTTTTATTATTAAATGTTAAACCTATTACGTATTACCTCATAGACGACCTTCTATTAGAGTTTGGGTTTGGGCTAAATTAGTTGCGACCTCTCTTCAATGTACGTTAAGTATACCAAATTGAGCATGATTAGAACTAAATAGATCTGTTAAATCTGCGAATGTCATAAAATATTGTGATGTTCAACCATGAATTAGAATTATAGCATTTAATTTAGATAGTAAAGTATTAAGTTCTGGTAAAGTGAAATTATTTAGTGAAGTAGCTATATGTACATTTAGCATTTGCGCATAATTCAAATAAAGCACACAGATATGAATACCCCCTGAAAAAAGACCTGATCCAAAAAGAGCGATGAGCATTATCATGACAAAGACTATATAATAATGTAGATAATGCTAGTACAATACAGACTAGACTTGAAGTATCTTGTGTCGTATGATTTAACATTTCAATATTCATTAAATTTTTATATTTAAACATTTAAAAATAAATTAAGACTTAAAAGTAGCTATTATAAAAAATTATGTTGTTAAATCACACCACACGACATTGGATAATAAGAAATTTATTTTAATATTCATTATATTGTAGAATATGTAGATTCCATAGTTAATGATCAAGTATTTGGAGTTGTTAAATAATGACAGGTAGTTTTCAAAAAAAAATTTTTTGTATACTTAGATATAATTGTTAAATTATAATAGTAAACGTATTAAATGGTCATACCTTAAGAACTGTATAATATATATAAGTAATAGTCATTGATAAAGTAATTGATATGAATTATGTTGGAGCGATTCGAACACTCAATGTTAAATACCAAAAATTTAGGACTTGCCAATTAGTCTACAACATAGTTTTTTTAGAATCATATAAGCTAATTATTGATAATTTATAAAGTCCTTTTTACAGCTAAGTATTAATTATTATTTTCATTTATTTAATCCTTCATATTCTTTCTTTAAAATTATAAGAAAAAAGTACGTTTTATATAGGTAATTTTTATTTTCTCTTAAATTTAAAAGTTTATACTTTTATTATTTTTAAATTTAATATATACTTAATTAGCTTTAACTTTTCTTTTTTGTTATTTAAACATATATTTATATTTATTCATCTAATATATTTTAGGTTTTTCTGTATATATAATTTGTAAATTATTTTTTAATTTATAAATTTTTAGTTAAATTAATGCAATTCTAAACTATCTTTTATGTAAGATGAAGATAAAACTACAAAAACTTGTGCTTGAATAAAAGCTATTCCTATTTCTAATCCTGAAAATGCTAATATGAATAATAAAGGCACTAAACCTAAAAAAAAATATATTATACCTTTTTTCATTATATTATAAGTAAAGCCAGCTAAAATATTTAAAAGCATATGACCACTTAATATATTAGCACCTAATCTCAATCCTAAAGATACATTTCTTGATAGATATGATATAAATTCTATTAATACTAATAGAGGTAATAATCCTAATGGACAACCTGATGGCACTAGTAAAGAAAAAAATTTTAATGAATGTATTTGGAAACCTAAAATAGTTGCACCTATAACTATTGTAAAACTTATAGAAAATGTTAATATAAAGTGAGATGTAGGTGCAAAACTATAAGGTACCATACCTACTAAATTATTAATAAGTATATATATAAACAATGCAGAAATTAAAGGAAAAAACATTTGACCTTTTTTTGCATTTATTTGGTTTATTACAATACTAAAAACTGTAGAATATATAGATTCCATAGTTAATGATCAGCTATTAGGAGTAGTTAAGTTATAATTAGTAGTTAGTGTAAAAAGAAAATAAATTATAGTAGTTGTTATCATTAAATATAAACCTATATTAGTTAAAGACAATTGTATATTACCTAACAAATCTGCTTTTATGCTAAATAAATTTCTTATTATAAACTGGTCTAATGGGCTATGATTTAAAAACATAGTTATATATATATACATACATTAAAAATAAAATATGATATATGTATATATATAATATATCTTTAATATATATATGTATTTTAATATTATTAAAATATATATATATATAAGCCTTTAGTTTAAAAACAAAATTTTATTCTAAATCAAATAAAAATTTGTTTGAGGTAGACCCAAGCTATAAACTAAGCAAGGTATAAATATAATAAATGCAATAATAATAGGTAATAATATAGTTCAACAATAAGACATTAATTGATCAAATCTTATTCTAGGGAAAGAAGCTCTTACTCATATAAAAACAAAAATTAATAAAGAAGTTTTTAAACCTAAAGATAAACTATTAATTAACCCCTCAGTTAAATTAGAAAAAAAATTAACGTTTTCTGTAGTTATAATTTCAATATTAAAAAAATACATAATATTTATTAGATAATTTATAAATATATCATTATAACCACCTAAAAATAAAATACTTGAAAATATACATATTAATACTATACTAGCATATTCAGCTAAAAAAAAAAATACAAATATTGCAGCAGAATGTTCTGTCATAAAACCTGAAACTAATTCGGATTCTGCTTCAGCTAAATCAAATGGAGCTCTATTAGTTTCAGCTATACAACCTATAAAAAATATTATAAATATAGGTAATAAAGGGAAAACAAAATTAACTGCCTTTTGACTTTCTACTATAACAGTTAAATTTAAACTACCAGTCAATAAAATAACAATTAAAATAGCTGAACTTAAAATTAATTCATAACTTATTAATTGAGCTGTACTTCTTAAAGATCCTAAAAAAGCATATTTAGAATTAGCTGATCAACCCGCTAAAAGTATACCATATGTAGATAAAGATGATACTGCTAATGTATATAATATACCTAAATCCAAATCACCTATCGTTAATCCTGGCCCATATGGTATAACTGCATAACCAAGTAATGAGAATATTAATGTTATAATAGGACCTAAAAAAAATAGTATTAAATTTGCTTGAGTTGGACTCACATATTCTTTTAATAATAGTTTTAATGCATCTGCAAAAGCTTGTAATAATCCATAGTAACCCACTATGTTAGGACCTAATCTACGTTGCATACTTGCCATTGTTTTTCTTTCAGCTATTGTAGTAAAGGGTACCACTAATAATGCAGGAACTACCACTAATAATACTTCTAATATAGATATTAACGATTGAATTTATACTTTTTTATTTTTAATAATTAATACTTGTACTTTTTAATGTATTATTTAATTTTTTTAATATATTCTAACTTTTTATAAAAATTTCCTTAATGAACCTAATTGCAAATACCCTGTTACAGATATTTTTTAACTATTAATATTTAACCTTATATTTGTTCTATTGATGTTTTTTAACAAAAGCAAATATTATTATTATAAATAATATAGAATCATTTATATTTTTTGTTAAAAACAATACAGAAATATAGAAAATTAAACCTACTAAAATATATAAAGCATAAGATGTAACAACACCGGTACTTAATTTATTGATAGAATTACTTATAGAAACAATAGTTTTTTCTAACCCAGCAGGTCCAAATTTTTCAACAGATCCTTTGTCCATAACTTTTGTAGTTTGACCACCTAAATATAGAATAACACCTGAAATATATTTATTATAGTACATTTCTACTAAAAAACGTTGATTAAAAAAACTAAATATATTGTAACCAAGACTAGATAGCTTAAATTTAACAATTAATTTAGGATAAAATTCAGTAAATATAATAGAAATAATACTTAGTGAAATAGTAAAGAATAAAGGTAATAATTTATAAAAGGTAGGTACAGCAAATTCTGTATTTAACATAATTTCATTATTAGGATGTATAAATATACTATTATCAGAGAAGAAATCAGACCCTAATCCTATAAATATATCTTTAGTAATATAACCAAAAAATATAGAAAATATAGCTAATATGATTAAAGGTAGACTCATAAAAATATTTCCTTCATGAGCAGCTTGATTTGGTTTATAATTAACTATAGGTCCATTTGGATTTGTTAAAAAAGTTAAATATAAAACTTTAACAGAATAAAGTGTAGTAAACATAGCTCCTATTATAGCTATATAATAAACTATTATGCTAGATATATAATATTTACCAAATGCAGACTCAATTATAAAATCTTTAGAGTAAAAACCTGTCATAAAAGGAAAAGCTACTAAACTAAGAGAAGCTATTAACATAACTGAATATGTAAGAGGTAAATAAGATATTAATCCTCCATATTTTCTAAAATCTTGATTATCTGCAACAGCATGAATTACTGCACCTGCACCTAAAAATAATAAACCTTTATAAAAAGCATGATTAACTAAATGAAATAAAGCTATATTATATGAAGATAATCCTATAGCTATTACCATCATTCCTAATTGACTCATAGTTGAATAAGCTATTACTTTCTTTATATCCTGTTGAAATAAACCTACTAAAGAACTAAATACTGTAGTTATAGATCCTACTCATAAACATAATAACAGTAATAGTGAACTATGTTCTATTAAAGGAGATACTCTTATTAATAAATATACACCCGCAGTTACCATAGTAGCTGCATGTATTAAAGCTGAAACAGGAGTAGGACCTTCCATTGCCATAGGCAATCAAACATGTAAACCTACTTGAGAACTTTTAGCCATAGCACCTATTAATAAACATATACCTATAATAACAACTATATCCTCACTATAATTTGGTGCTAAAGAAAATACTGTAGTATAATCTAAATTTCCAAAAGATCATAATATTGCAAACATACCTATAGTTAAAAAACAATCACCTACTCTATTAGTTAAAAATGCAGATAATGAGCTCTGGTTTGCTGCTATTCTAGTAAATCAAAAACTAACTAGTAAATATGAACATACACCTACCCCTTCTCAACCTACAAACATTAATAAAAAATTGTCTGCTGTAACTAATATTATCATCATAAATGTAAATAAACTTAGATAACTAAAAAATCTTTGATTATGAGGGTCGTGACTCATGTATCCTATAGAATAAAGGTGTACCAAAGATGATACTATTAATACAGGTATTAACATTGATACCGTTAAAGAATCAAAATTAAATGCTCAATTTATATTTATAGATTCAGAATCTATTCATCTGAATAATTCAATTTTTGTACCTATCTGATTTAATCCTACTTCTAAAAAAGCTATTATAGCAAAAATAGTTGTTAATATTACACATGTACATGTTATTATTCGTGCTCCGCTAACTCCGATTTTTCTTCCAAAAAAACCAGATACTATTGATCCTAATAAAGGTAAAATTATTATTGATAAATACATTAGTTATAGTCTATTGATATACTTCCTCTTAATCTATAAAATGCTACTAATATACCTAAACCTATTGCAGACTCAGCACCTGCAATAGCTATTATATATATAGATAAAGTTTGACCTAATATATCATCAAAGCTTAATGAACTTAATAAAATTAAAAAAGTAATTGATAATAGCATTATTTCTATAGAGATTAACATTAAAATTATATTTTTTCTATTTAAAACAAAACCTAGTATACCTATTAAAAATAAAATTAGTGAAAAACTCATTATACTATATTTTTAGATTAAATTATGAATTTGACATTGTCGTGTAATTAATATTTATGAAAATAAAATTTTATTTATTATAATTCTATAAGAACTATAAAAATTAATAAAAAACTATAGTAATTTTATTTAAATATAATTTAATTTAACAAAGCTTCTATACGCATATTACGTTGATTTAATTTTGACCGTAATTCGGTTAAAACTAAAGTTTTATTACGTAATAGGCAACGGGTATTACCTGTATTTCTGCTATCACAGTCCAAGCCGTTGCTTAGACCTTTAAGCTCAAAGCAAGCTTGGGGGCTAAATGGACTGATTGTACTTACGTATTTAACAACAGCTAAATCGCTAATTGTTATTCGTTCTGCTGCATTAAGACCTTGTAAATGAGCTATGACTATACTAATTTTATTACTTAAATCGTTATAAGATATATTATTAGTTTGTATTCCTGTTTTTAACGTATTAAATTCGGTATTTACTGCACGATTAGTAGCATGTCAACTTGCCTCTTTACTTACTTGAGTTGCAATTCTCTCATCAAAACATAGTGGATTAAAAAAAATTAAAAATTCATCAATAAAAAGATTTATTGGTATTAAACAGATTAATAACCTTACAAAAAAAGTCGTGTATTTAAATTCTTTATATGTAAAGAAATTGACAGTAATAGTAATTAATATTTTCTTTATAACATTTCATATATATACAGCATAATCATCACATGATACATATTCAAGGGGTAATAAAACATCAAAAAATTTTGAAACTGTAAGTACAATGATAACAAACAAAATAGTTTTTATAAACGTAATAGAAGCTTTGTTTAGTGAAAACGGCTTGAACTTTGTATAGGTAAACTTACGAAAGCGTGAGGTTTAGGAGGACTAGTTAATGATCATTCCAAAGAATTATAATTTCTATTAAACAATGTTTGAAATAAATCACCAAAGAATTGTGGAGTTAATCAAGGATATCTTTGTGTTTGATCTCCTTCAACTAATTGTACATATACAATATGTAAAAATAATATAGTTGCAATAACACTAATTAAAGATCCTATACTACTTATTAAATTTCAACCTGCAAAAGCATCAGGATAATCACTTATTCTTCTTGGCATACCTTGTAAACCTAAGAAATGTTGAGGGAAAAATGTTACATTTACTCCTACAAATAATATAAAAAAATGCACTTTACCTAATAATATGTTATATGATAATCCTGTTATTTTAGGTATTCAGAAATACCATGCACTGAATAAAGCAAAAACTGCACCCATAGATAAGACATAGTGAAAGTGAGCTACAACGTAGTAAGTATCATGGAAAGCAATATCAAGAGATGCATTAGCTAAAACAACACCACTTAATCCTCCTATTGTAAACATAACTACAAATCCTAATGCAAATAGCATTGAAGGTGTTAATTGTATTGATCCACCATATACAGTAGCTAATCAACTAAATATTTTAATTCCGGTTGGTACAGCTATAATTAAAGTAGCTGCCGTAAAATAAGCTCTTGTATCCACATCTAAACCAACAGTGTACATATGATGACTTCAAACTACAAAACCCAATACCCCTATTGACATCATAGCATAAACCCGAGTTTCAGACTTTAACCCTTTCAAAAAACTTATTAATCTTCTGGATCCGTGTAGCTAGGCATTTCTAGACTAGTATCAGCAAAATCTTCAACTAGACTTCCACTGCCTTGACTTTGTTGACCTTGATCAGTTTTTTGTTTTTTATTTTCTGGACCTTCTTGTTCTTCAGAGTCTTCACGTGCTCTTTTTTTCCCTTTTTCCTCTACATTTTCTTGTTCTACAGAGTCTTCACGTGCTCTTTTTTTCCCTTTTTCTTCTACACTTTCTTGTTCTACAGAGTCCTCAATTGATTTTTGTTTTTGTTGCTCCTCTATATTTTCTTTTTCTCTTTCTAGTATAAGCTGATTTACTCTATCTTGTTCCGCTAATTCCACTAAGTAGTCACGTTCTAATGCACTACGCTGTGTAAGAATAGTTTTAAAGATATCTAAGCTTTCTTGATAGCTTTCAGTATTACCTAAAGAGTTTTTCATTTTAGAGCTACTATCTTTGATGATGTTATCTGTTGCTAATACAGTTTCCTTTAAAAGGTCAATAACATCATTTCCGACACTTATCGCTTTTCTTTGGTTATCTGTATCAACATCCACCTCTTCTGTAGTAGAGCTTAAAAGTTGCTCTATTTGTTCCCCGCATTGCTCAAGTTTATCCGAAGCTGATTGTAGTAAAGAATCAACTTCTTTAGCCTTTTCTGGCTCAATTTTTGATAAATTTTCCTTTTGAGCGCTAGCTACCTCATCATATGTTCTACCAATGTCAATTCAGTTCTCAATCAATTTATCTTGCATATCTATTGAACGAAATGACTCAGTGTCTGAAATGTGTGACATAGAGTCCGAATTTCTTATTATTCTTGAAACTTGGCTTTCGCTACTATTATTATTGTGGCTTAGGCCACTATTATTTTGGCTCTCGTCACTATTATTTTGGCTATTGTCACTATTATTTTGGCTCTCGCCACTATTATTATTATTATTTTGATTGTCAGTCATGATTTAGATACGCACAGTTAATTATAGGAACAGGTATTACTTGTTTAATTTAAGCTGTTTAGTATAGATGTAGTTTAATAATAGGTGCTTCAATAAATTTATTATTAAAATGACAATTGTTAATATATGCAATATTAAATTTTACTTTTGCAGAAGTAAGATTTTATATAACATATAAATTTAAAAAAGAAATTAAAGACAAAAATAAAGAAAAAGGTAGTAAGAATATTAAGGAGAAAACTAGGAAGAAAATTTAGAAAAAAATAAAGAAGAATGAAAAAAATTCAGAATAAGGGTATAGCTATCCTATAATTTAAACTATGAAAATAATAATAATTTATTTATTATTAACATAATACCTGTCTCCAGGCTCTTAGAGTACACCTTAAATACCTTATTAAGGTATCCAGTACCGTCTACTCGTTGCTCTTTTACAGAATTTAATATAAAAATAATTAAATATAAAAATAAACTCTGATTTAGATCCGCGATAGTCCATTTCATTTACAATCATACTATGACTTATTACCTTACCTGAGTAATTACTTCAGCCACTACAATCTTTCGATTATAGCTTGGTATCATAATCTTTAGGAGGTCCCCGGAGTTTGATACTGTTGGACCAAATTAAACTTGCTAAAGGTTTATTAAATCCCTAAATAACCGAATACGTTTTTGTTGCTACTAGCCGATATTGTTGTACTTATTATACCAAAACCTGGTATAATTAATATATAAACTTCTGGGTGACCAAAAAATCAGAATAGATGTTGATATAATATAGGGTCTCCACCACCTGCCACTTCAAAGAATGATGTATTGAAATTTCTATCTGTTAATACCATAGTTATTCCCCCTGCCAATACAGGTAATGATAATAATAATAACACTGCGGTTACTACTACTGCTCATCCAAATAGAGCTAACTTATGTAATCTTATACCCGGGCTTCTCATGTTTAATATGGTAGTAATGAAATTCATTGCTCCTAATAAACTACTTATTCCCGATAAGTGTAAAGCAAAAATAGCTAAATCTACACTAGGTCCACTATGACTTTGTAGACTTGATAAAGGAGGGTAAAGTGTTCAACCTGTACCAACACCATTTTCTATCATACCTGCAAATAAAAATAATATTAAACTTGGTACTAATAATCAAAAGCTTATATTATTTAATCTAGGAAAAGCCATATCTGGCCCACCTACTAATAAGGGTAATAAAAAATTTCCAAATCCTCCTATTAAAGCAGGCATAACCATGAAAAATATCATAACTATAGCATGTGCTGTTATTATACTATTATATAATTGATTATCAGCTATATATTGAACACCTGGTGCTGATAACTCTAATCTAATTAATACTGAAAAGGCTGTACCCGCTAGTCCTGCAAAAATTGCAAATATTAAGTATAATGTCCCTATATCTTTGGCATTACAAGATAAAAATCACCGTTCTTTTCACATAGTTAGTTGGGTAATACTACTCATATCAGATTTATTTTTTTTTTAGTTTGTTTGTTTTTTTGATTATATTTTTATGTCGAACACTTAAATTATTAACGTTTTTTATTAACCGCCACAAAAACTTTTAACTTTTTTTTTCGCTCTTCTTAGGTTTTTTTTAAACTTACGAATTATTTTTTATATTACTCATTTTAAATTTAATAGATTACAATAAAGACATTATTAATAAAATAATGCTTCTCAGACAATATAGGATTCGAACCCATCAAAACATAAGTTTAATGGTACTCAAGGCCATCGCTTTAACCAACTCAGCCAATTGTCTGTAAAAATATTAAATTTTAATTTCTCAGTGTTTTGATCACCAATCTAATTTTTATCAAAAATTCGCTTTACCATTAAGCTAAGAAATCAAATTTTACTTGAGATATTTATAAATACGGCATAATAATCATTCCATCGCGGTATTATATATGAAAGTTCATTTATATTCAAACAAAAACTCATTTTATTTATCTACTATTACATTAATTTATTTTGGTTGTATAGTACAAAAGAGATTATGTAAGATTCTATCTTAATTCTCATTATATAATATCGTTTTATTTATTTTCCTAAGGTTAATTAGATTTTTCTGATCACCTTTCAAATTTTTTATATTATAGTATTCTTTTACACATATTTGATAATATCAAATAAGAATTTTACTTATATTAGGTATAATATATCTTTATTAAAAAAGATATATCTTTTTTAATTTTTATTAAAAAAAAAGTAAATAATAGTGAGTATAATGACTATTTAATTAAGTTCAAAAATCAAATATATTTTCAAGAGCACTTAGACTTGAACCAAGAACATG
>QFQW01000072.1 GCA_003248755.1 Chryseobacterium sp.
GAATGGCAACAGACAATAGGAACAAGATATAGTGAAGAAGAATGGCAACAGACAATAGGAACAAGATATAGTGAAGAAGCCAGAAGTGTGACCCAGACAAGAGACCAAGGATATGTTGTAGCAGGCTCAACGAATCATCCCAAATTAGGTTACGGTTTCAAAGATGTCTTAATTACCAAATTGGATCAGAAAGGAAAAATCATCAGCCAATTAATATTCGGAGGTAATGGCTTGGATGAAGTAGAGGAAGTGATTCCTACGAAAGATGGAGGAGCTTTGTTAGGTATATATTCAAGAAGTGGAACGTATAGAGGACAAGCAAAACCCAAGATTAGCTCTAAAGATCTTAATTCAATATCCTCGCAGAACAATCATTCAGAATCGTCAGTAAACAATTCTTCCAACAATACTAATACTTCAACATCAAATTTTCAAGATTCTGAATCGTATGATATTACTTTCTATGGCAAGAAAGAACAGAATTATGGAGAAGGAGACTACTGGATTGTAAAGCTGGATAAGAATGGTGATGTACAATGGGAAAAGAACTATGGTGGCAGTGAAGATGACCATATCCGAACAATGGCATTGACAGATTCGGGCTACATTATAGGAGGAGAGAGCAGATCAGAAACCTCAGGTAATAAAAGAGCTAAGTTGGAAGAAGGAACAGACCTATGGGTATTGGCGTTGGATGAAGATGGTAATGAACAATGGCAACAATCTTACAATTTCAAGAACCGGGATGTTTTTATGAGTCTCAATACTATCAAGACACAAGAATCAGGAAACAAGACCCAAGAGACAACGAAAGGGTTTTTAATAGGTGGTTTTACCCAAACAGAAGGGAAAACCCAAAGTAATGATGAGACTTTCTGGATGTTGTATATCAACAATAAAGGTAAAGAAGTATGGAGAAAGTATGTGGAAGGTAAAGATAAGAAGAAAGAAGAAAGACTAACCACAGCATTACTGAATAGAGACGGTTCCTATATTTTGGCAGGGATAAGTGCAGAAGAATTGGGTAAGGAGAACTGGAAAGTTGTGAAGCTTTTAGACAATGATGTAGAGAGCCTACTGGATCATAAAGATATCCAGATATATCCAAATCCAGTGAAGGATTATGCTTATGTAGAGATAGGCTTGGACTTCGAGATTGCAGATTTTTACATCTATGATATGACTGGGAAGGTTGTACAACAATTGCAAACGAAGAATAAAGTAACAAAGGTCAGCACGTCCGGATTACCGCAAGGTGTTTATATCATCAAAGCGAATATCCCAACTCAAAAAGATAAAAAATTAACAACCAAGATTGTGAAAGAATAAGAAAACATAGATTATGAGAAATAAGTTACAACTATTATTTGTTTTATTAAGTCCTTTTTTATATAGCCAGTCGCAAACGAGTTATGAGTATGAAAAGATTTCAAATATGACTAATCCTCCATCAGAAGAAGCTTACAAGCTAGGCACTTTCGGGTCTCTTCCTGTTGGATTAATTACTGGAACACCTAATATATCGATACCATTAACATCTGCAAATTTAGGGCAGATTGAAATTCCTTTTAGTTTAAACTATTCTACAACAGGTCTTAGAGTAAATGAATTGGAAGGTTATGTTGGTCTAGGCTGGCAATTAATTGGAGGAGGTGTTATCACTAGAACAGTACAAGACATGCCTGATGAAGATGGGAATTATCACTTTCCTGACTTTAATATAAAACAAAAATTGGAGCAAGGTAACTTGCAGGCGTATCAGTTTGTAAATCATATTCAAGACCAAGCTGTAGATAGTGAACCAGACATATATAATTTTCAATTCTTAGGTAGAAGTGGTCGGTTCATTTTTGATTCTCAGCAGAACATCATTCAGCTAGATCAGAGTAATCTTAAGATAGAAAGAAAAGGAGAACCAATAGTAGGTTATTATTATGAAATTAAGGATGAAATTGGTACTATTTATGAGTTTAAAGAAACGGAAATATCTTTTACTTCAAAATCATCGCAAGGTGCGCCAGCGCCATCTAAAGTTTCGTCGTGGTTCTTGAGTAAAATTACTGAGGCAAAAACTAAACAGATAATTACTTTAGTTTATGAAGATAATGATTATAGCTATACAAATGCTGCACAACAATCTTTAAGTTTTTTTGCGCCCTTATTTTTTCAAGGTTTTGGACAAGGCGCTTATTCTGGATTGCCGCTCGCTACAATTTCAAACGAAGTAAGTTCAGTTAATATTCTAAAAAGCAAAATACTTAAAGAAATAATTGTCCCAAATCATTTAAAAATATTATTTAACTACTCACAACATATAATTAGGGCGCCTAAAATATTAGATAATATAATAGTTAAAGACCCAAACAATAATCTTGTAGATAATATAGAATTCATTTACACAACAACACCGAATAATAGAGTGTTTTTAAATGAAGTTATCAATACTTTCAAAAATCAAAAGCACTCTTTTGAGTATGATAACCCAAATGCATTTCCTGCAAGATTGTCAAGATCTCAAGATCTTTATGGCTATTATAATGGTATTACAACCAATACAACCTTAATTCCAAATTTTTATGCAAGTTTACACAGTTTTTATATAGGAGAGAAATATAACTCACTTGCAGAAAGAAAGCCGAACATCCTTTTTAACAAAATCGGACTACTAAAAAGAGTAACTTATCCAACGAAAGGATACTCTGAAATTAATTATGAAGGAAATGATGAAAGACAAGAAACACTTGATAAGCAAGTTTATGTTAGACCAAGTCAATTGTTTAGTTTAGGACACTTAACTTATTTGAGGGATAGCGAAGACAATGTTCCCACTACATCTACTACCATTAATAATCCTTGGCAATATAATCTAACGACTGCAAAAAAAATTTATTTTCAAACATTTACCGAAAAATATTATAATTGTCCATATGGGGATAGCTTGCCTCCCAATGGCTTCAGGGCGACTCTACGAATTTTAAAGGATGGTGTACAATTCGATCAAATATCTATAAATACAACTCAAGTGGTGACAGAAAAATTGCTTGCACCAGGAAGCTATAGTTTTTATATTGATAGTGTAATTAACAGTTGTACAGCCGTTTGGGTAAATATTGGAGATCAGGCATTAGTTCCCGCGCACTATGAGTTAATCCCTCAAAAAACGATTACTACAAGTATTGGTTCAAGAGTTGCATCAATTGTTGATAAAGATTCATATGGCGTTGAAAAAGATTCTAAACATTATAGATATTACGAATTTTTTAATCTTTATCCTTTAGAGTTCAGAAGCTTTACTGCTAATTTTTTCCTAGTAAACTATACTCCTTTTATTAACACATCAATAGTTATTAATACTAATGATCAAAATATATTTCCGACTTCTTCTCCAAATTATTTATATAGGAAAGTAGATGTTAGCCACGGTGGATCTAATTTTCAGAAAGGTGGTGAAACTCATTTTTTTAACATTGCGCCCCACTATGAAAGCTCATTAATATTAGGTTTTGAAAATAATGATCGAAAAATCCACTCATATACCTCATGGATTAATACGAAAGAATCGGAAACAATTTATTTTGATAGTTCAAAAAATCCGATTAAAAAGATAAATTATAATTATGGAGAAAGAGGTTCTTTTAATAAATCATATTTTGGAATTATTGCACACGAAAGTTTCGCTAGATATACTGGAATTATAGAGCAAAATAGTACAGTTGTTGCTTGTAGTGGAACAAACGATCCAATAGAATTAATATCCTACCCTCACTGTTATAATCAACCAGCAGGTACATTAGTAGGAAGTTTAGCAGCTCTATATAATGTGGAAATGATCCAATATGAGATAGATTCATTCAACAAATTCCTACAATCTCAAGTTACAACAGACTATCTAAATGGAATACAACTTCAAACAACCACTGAGTATTATTACAACAATCCGGCGCATTACCAGCTAACTGATCAGAAGACTATTTTTCCAGATGACAGTTCTCAGTTGACAAGTTACAAGTATGCAAATGAGAAGGGTAAAACGAAACTAATTGAAGCCAATATGGTAGGTATGCCATTGGAGACGACTGTTGTAAAGAAGCAAAGCATTAACGACCCAGGGACTGTGATTGCCAAAAGCGAGACACTTTACCCTGATGTAATACCCGATACTCAGACTGGTGATTTGCTGTTACCGAAATCAGCATCATCATTAGATTTACTGACAGGAGGAATGGCAACAGATGTCACTTATAATCAGTATGACAGTAAAGGTAATCTTCAGCAGTACACGACAAAATCTGGTGTTTCGACAGCGATTGTTTGGGGTTATAATAATACACAGCCTATAGCGAAGATAGAAGGTGCAACCTATGCTCAGGTAAGTAGTTTGGCATCTGCGATTATATCAGCATCTGATACTGATGCTTCAGCAGGAGTTAACAATGATGAGTCGTCCTTTTTGGCTGTTATGAAAACCTTCCGAGAGTCTTTACCTAATTATCAAGTAACGACCTACACTTATGATCCATTAGTAGGTGTAAGAAGTATCACCCCACCGAATGGTATTAAACAGATTTACATTTATGATAATGCCAACCGCTTAAAAGAAATCAGAGAAAACAGCCAGACAGGTAATCTGCTTAAGGAATACGAGTACAACTACAAACACTAATAACTAAACCAATGAGAATATTAACAACATTAAAAAACCTAATAACATTCTTGTTTTTGGTTTTAGGGTTTAACTTGTATCATTCGCAATTAACTCAATCTGAGAACTATGTTTACAGCAAAACCTATCTGTCAGCACCAGGCGACAGCATTCAGCGATCTTCTGAGATGGTCACTTACTTTGATGGACTGGGGAGACCAAAGCAGACGATTCAAATTAAGGGTGGAAAAACAGCGAATAGTGATTTAGTAATTCCTATCATTTATGACTGCTTTGGAAGACAGGCTCGTGAATATATGCCAATCCCACAGTATGGAAGTAATGATGGCGGCATCTATCCACAAAGTTCAGACTGTTCAACTGATGGTAATCATTTTCCTGTTTCCAGTCCAACTACTATCTATTCTTCGTCAGAGAAAATTTATTCCAAAAAAGTATTGGAAAACTCGCCCTTGGATAGAATCCAACAGCAGATACAACCTGGATCAGAGTGGCAAAACCATCCGGTTAACTTTGCTTATCAAACTAATAAAGCAGGAGATGTCCTAAAGTTTACCACCCAAACATTGACAAGAGATGGTGCTTTTTATACCAATACATTAACGGTCAATGGTTATTATACAGCATCTAAACTCTACAAGAACAAAGTATCGGATGAGGATGGCAGTGTCTCCTATGAGTTTAAGAATGGAGAAGGCCAGACTTTGTTAGTTAGAAAAGTCATTGGACAGGAAATAGAGATTGAAGGACCGGTAGAAATGAATAGCTTTGCAGCACCAGCTGTAGCCCAGTACTTTGATACTTATTATGTATATAACGAATACAATCAGCTGGTATTTGTAATCTCTCCTTTAGCATCAGCAGAGTTCAGGGCTAATTCCACTCAGACGATAAATGACCCTAAAAACTTTCCTAATACTATTCTGGATAACCTTTGCTATCAATATAACTATGATGGGAGAAACAGATTGGTAGAGAAAAAGCTTCCGGGAAAAGGCTGGGAATATATGGTGTATGACAAGCAGGATCGTTTGGTGCTGACACAGGATGCCAACCTTAGAACAAACACCAATAACTTTGGAGGTAAAGGATGGATATTCACCAAGTATGATAAACTTGGAAGAGTTGTATATACGGGATTCTTCAGTAACACAGCTACACGTTTAGCAATGCAGAATGCGCTGAACAGTATGCAAGCTAATCCGTACAATAATGAGGAAAGAACTTTACATTGCAGGGGATGCCGATGTATTACACCAAGGCTGCTTTCCCAACTGGAAGTATGACATTGCTATCTGTTAATTACTATGACAGCTATCCGGATGCAACACCCTTCCCCCCACAGAATAAGATCTTCAATGTTCCGATTCTTTTAGCAAGTTATGACGCTCTGGGACACTCTACCAAGTCTCTTCCTTTGGCCTCTATGATAAAGAATATCAATGATAACCTTTGGACAAAGAACTACACCTTCTATGATACTAAAGGACGATCGATAGGAACCACAAGTATTAATCATTTGGGGGGACGAACAACCGTCAACAGCCAGCTTGATTTTGCAGGCGTTGTAAAGAAGACAAGAACTTCACACAACAAAACTGCAAACGAAACGCCAATCAATATTGTAGAGGATTTTGTCTATGATCATCAAAACCGACTGCAGAAACACTACCATGAGGTTGTAGGCAAAACACCAAAAGAATTATTGGCAGACAACACTTATGATGAATTAGGAAGATTAGACCATAAGAAAGTAGGCGCCAGATCCGATGCTAATTTTGCAGAGATCCTAATACCACTACAAGATATTAAGTATGACTATAATATCAGAGGTTGGATGACAGGAATCAATCTGAATCAATCTGATGCTAACAAACCTCTTGACCCGACCAAGCTCTTTTCTTATAAGATTAAATATAACGACCCGGTTAATACAACGATCAAGAAATACAATGGTAATATTGCGGAGATTGATTGGTCTTATGGAACTAATAGCGGTTACCGCTACGAATATACTTATGATGCTCTCAACAGGCTGAAGAAAGGTTTATATAAAGGATTAAGTCAAACTACAACAGAAGAAAATTTCTATAACGAGGAGCTGACCTACGATCTGAATGGTAATATTACTTCTCTGAAACGTAATGCCAGACCAAGAACAGGAACCACGGCGAATCAAGTTGATAATCTGACTTACGAATATGAGAACAGCAATTTGAGCAACCGAATCTCAACAATCTATGACAATTCCCAAAACAATAGCGGTTATCCTGCGGTAATGGTTCCTCAGCCGATGACCTATGATGCTAATGGTAATATGTTGACGATGCCTGACAAAGGGATTACCCAGAACATCGCTTATAACTATCTGAATCTTCCGCAGATAATTACCAAGAATAACCAACCTGTGACTTATACTTACAGAGCGGATGGTGTAAAAGTTCAAAAGAGTTTTGAGGTAAACGGACAGAATATCCAAACCTGGTACTTGGATGGTTTTGTCTATACCACGCCATACACTCCGGAAGTTGTGATTGCTTTGGAACAAACGCCAGAATCATCAGATATGGCTGTGGCAGGTCAAAGAGAATCCTTTGAGTTGGCAGAGAAAGCGGTTATAGCAGATCCGGGAGGGCCAGTATTGGTAACAGAGATTAAGCCTGACTTTTTTGCTACTGCAGAGGGTTTTTATGATTACAGCAATTTTAGGTATATTTACCAGTACAAGGATCACTTGGGTAACACTAGGTTGAATTATGGTAGAGATGAGAATGGCGTTCTTTTCACAGAAGATAGTAATGACTATTATCCGTTTGGGTTGAATTTTATCAATCCGTCTATAAAAGGATCATCGCAGTTGTTTAATCCAAGTGCAACGTATAAGAATTACAAATATAATGGTAAGGAACTCCAAGAGACGGGAATGTATGATTATGGAGCAAGAATGTATATGCCTGATATTGGACGGTGGGGCGTGATTGACCCGTTAGCGGAAGTTTCGAGACGTTGGAATCCATATACGTACGCAAATGACAACCCAATAATGTTTATTGATCCAGATTGTATGCTTGCTTCTACGGTGAATTCTTTGCAGCAGATGTGGGACTCAACTCCTGAAGATGGTTCAAGCACTTGGAATTATAACGGAAATGGCACTTTTAATGGAAGTGAAGATCCTGGACCTAAGACGATTTTTATAAATGGATATTTAATGTTAGGATCTTTAAAAGGAGGAAGAGAATATTGGAATGAAGAATTTATAAAAGGGGCTAAAACTTTTGGAGCTAAAAGTATAGTGGATGTTGGAAAAATGAAAAGCGAATTTGTTAATTATGATCCAAATATGGGATCTTCGGCAAATGATAGAACTAAACAAGGATATGAATATGCAAAGACAAATTATGCTTCTTTAACAAATGGGATGAGTTTTAAAGAAGATTATTTTAATATTGTTGATCATAGTATGGGTGCTGCATTTGGAGAGGGCATGTCAAAGTATTTACAAGAAATGGGTTGGAGTATAAATAAAATAGTACATTTAAATGCCTTCCAAGCAAATGATATAGAGGTCTCTATACCTAAAAAACATTCTATAGTATCATTAAATACCACACAAATTATAGATTATCAAAACACAGATGATCCTATGATAAGTAACCCTATAAGGTCGTCACCTGGAGATATTAAAAACTCAACATATAAGGTTAGAGAAGGGTCTGGCATGCCTTATTCATATAAACATGCTTCTCCAATAAGCAAAAGAGAAAACTTCTGGAAAAGTTTAAATGGGAAACTACAAAAAAAATAAAGAATGAATAAATATTCGAAATTAATAATTAATCTAATAGCAATTATACTAAGTATTATCATTGGCTATATTTGTACAGTTTTTTCAATCTTTTTCTTTCTAGGGAGACATGCAGAAAAAAAAATGAATAATGAATTAATTATAACTATTGGAATTTTTTTAGTTTTTATAATTACGATAACTATAATAGTTTATTGTATTAAAAATCTTTGGAAAATTTTAAAAAAGCAATAATTGTAGTAGCACTTCAGATTCACTGCTGCTAAAAAAGAAGGATATGGAAAAACTTTTGAGGTAAGCATCTTTTCTCATGCTTCAACAGATGGACCTATTGGATCATATGACCCAACTAATCCGTACGATCTTTCAAGAGAGTCAGGAGATAAAATTGATAGAGGACAAATGTCTATTGCAGGATGGTCTAAAATTAATTGGAATTTTGATTCTACAAATAGTATTGCTGCTTTTTATGGGTGTCAAAGTGATGCTTTTGCAGAGAAATTTATGAAGTTTACTAATGTTTTATATACAGCAGGAGTTAGTGGAAGAGCAGGTGGTTCAGAATCTTTATCTGGAAATTTTAGTGGTACAATATTCAACTTTTTGTTTTCAAGTTCAAATGTGTATTTAAGGTCTCAAACAGGAGGCAAAGTTGATCCATTGATTTTTTACAGAAGAGGTTATACCCAAAAAATAGGCGATAAAACTTTTTTAAAACCAATAGAATATTATAAAAACGCAACTGTTCCTTCAAAATAATAATTTATGAAATATTTTTTTAACTGGTTAATTTGTTTTTTCTTGTACTTATTTTGTTCGATTTTTTACCAAAAATTTTTTGGAATTGAACCATTCAATATGTAAGTATATTTCTTTTATTGTAAAAGGAGCCGTTCGTCAATATACTGTAGATGAAAAAGGGAACGAACATGTACTTAACCTTGCCATAGAAAATTGGTGGACTTCGGACAGGGAAAGCTATCATAAGCTGATACCATCGATATATAATATTGATGCTTGGGAGGAAACCCATGTGTTGATGCTTCCAAAAACAGATGGCTGGTATGATAAAGTTAATTCCATTCCAGCATTTTGCCAATTGCGAATAAAACTTGACGATGCCCATCACATGGCCATGCAAAGCAGGTTACATTCTTCTATTAATTATACTGCGGAATATCGATACGAAGAATTGCTGCGAAAATATCCTGATTTTCTTCAACGGTTTCCTCAGCACATCATCGCTTCCTACTTAGGTATTACCAAAGAAACGCTTAGCCGGATTCGCAACCAGTCTCTTAAAAAGTAAAATAATGACCTCACATATAAAGTTGTTGCTATGCATCAACGATTCTTATTGCCACCAGTCAAATTATGGTAAAATCAGCTTTGGATTTATTTAGAATTTTTCTGAAAATACTCATAAGGTGGTGTGGAGATTTAATACATACAACTTCTCCTGATTAAAAAAACTCAAGCAGACTGTTTTTTTATAATTGTTAGTAGTTTCATCGCAGCCATTTTTCCCATTTCGAAGCCATCATTAATAATACATTCGTAGGAGTCATCCAGATATTTTGGGAGAATCCCTTCTGTAATAGCGACAACCTTGGCTTTTGAAGAATCAGTTTTTTTATTGACAAGTGAACTGTGCAGTCCGGCAAGAGTTTCGTCGCTCATCACAAAGTAACCGTCGAAATCTTCATAATCAAGAATGATACTCATCTTCTCCTTTACCATATCGGCGGATTCACAGTAGATGATCTTGCACTTTACATCTTTGTGCTTATCAATGACCTCTGAAAAATAATTTTTACGGGTTTGCGATATTTCCAGATTCTCATCGCCGAAAATAGCAATGATATTTTTGCAGTTAGCTTCAACAAGCTTTTTGGCGGCAGTCTGTGCATCAATCCTGTTGTCAAATATCACCTCTTCAAATGAACTTTGCGGAATGGTCTTGTCGAAAATAACCAAAGGAAGTTCCAGCTCTTTAATTTTATTGAAATGCTTGAGGTCCTTCGTCTGTCTGCTGAGGGAAACAAGGATACCATCCACTCTTGAATTGATGCATGTAATCAGATTTTCCTCTTCCATCCCTAGAGATTCTTCCGAAGAAAGTACAAAAAAGTTATAGCCTTCCGAATGCAGCACGGAGGAAATCCCTTTGATAATGGAAGGAATGAAAAACATCGAAATTTCCGGGATGATAAGCCCGATGACCTTGGATGACTTTTTCCGGAAATTGATGGCGAAGTCATTCGGGACATAGTTAAAAGTATCTGCAACCTCCTTTACACGCTGTTTTACAGATGCGCTGATGTCCGGGTGGTTTTTAAGCGCTCTGGATACCGTTGACGTGCTGATATTGAGCATCTTTGCAATGTCTTTTATGGTGATTCTTTTCATTTTGAGTTAATAGAGTATATTTTTGGGATAATTTAGTAATGATTTTGATCATTTTAATGGTTAAAATATGTTAAATAATTAAGCTTAAAAGTTAATGAAAAGTTAAAATAAAATTTTATTACTAACAGCAACCGATTGCGCAATCGGTTGAAATTAACATAAGGTTAATATAGCATTCAAACTGCATTTTTGATATCTTAAAAAAAATACTTTTAACCCATAACAAAAAAACTTCATAAAAATATGGAATCAAAGATGTTTACTAAATTACTGGTTTTCGGTGCGATGAACACCGCGGCCTTTATGTTTTCACAAAGCAATGTAAATGACACAATATCAAGAGATAAAGCAATTGATGAAGTGGTGATTACAGGAAACTCCAATCCTAAGGCATCCATTAAGACCAGTACTTCTATCTCCACATTAAAAATGAAAGATATAGAAAATGCTGCACCAAGAACGACCGCAGAAATTTTCCGTACAATTCCGGGAATCCGTTCAGAATCTTCCGGAGGAGAAGGTAATTCTAACATTACCGTGAGAGGGGTGCCCGTTTCAGCCGGTGGTTCCAGATATTTGCTCATTCAGGAAGATGGTCTTCCGGTAATGCAATTTGGAGACATCGCTTTCGGAACCCAAGACCAGTTTACAAGATTCGACTCGTTCGTGTCAAGAGTTGAAGCGCTTAGAGGAGGTTCAGCTTCTGTATTTGCCAGCAATTCTCCGGCAGGGATTATCAACTTTATTACCAAGACTGGTGAGAAAGAAGGCGGAAGCATTACTCAGCAGATGGGACTTAACTACAAAAATTACAGAACCGATTTCGATTACGGAACCAAAATAGGCGATGACACTTACATGGCAGTTGGAGGCTTCTACAGAATTGGGGACGGACCAAGGAAAACAGGCTTCAACTCCAACAACGGCGGACAGTTCAGACTTTCTTTCCTTAAAAAATTTGAAAAAGGAAGCTTCCGCGTGTATGCCAAATTCCTGGACGACAGAACCGCAGCTTATATGCCTATGCCTGTTGGCGTTACCGGAACGGATGCAGACCCGAAATGGTCTTCACTGCCTAACTACAATATTCTTACAGGAGCCCTGCAAACCATCAACCTGCAGCACGACAGAACTTTGGGAAATGATGGTAACATATTCAATACTGATGTTTCAGATGGGATGCATTCTCTGTCAAAAGTTATCGGTGCAGAATTCAATTATAACCTTGGCGAAGGTTGGAAATTGGAAGAAAAAATCCGGTATGCAGCCAATGGCGGACAGTTTGTAGCACCTTTTCCTGCAAGCGTGAGCAAAGGAAGCGACTTCTTCAATGCAACTAACTTTACCAATTTCGGAAGCGCAGTCTATGCAGGAACCAACACACCGATTGACATGAATGCGAACTATATGAAAATTGCCCTTTTCAATGTAAAGCTGAATAACTTTAATAATTTTGTGAATGACTTCAATATCAGCAAAAAATGGGATATTGTGAAGTTTAACGCAGGATTGTACAAATCTTCCCAGAACATTAATATGTCATGGATGTGGAACAACTATCTGCAGGAAGTCAGCGATAAAAACGCAAGATTAGTTGATGTGAAAAACACTGCAGGACAGTATATTACCGACAACGGTTTGCTTAACTACGGAATGAAAGACTGGGGCAACCTGAAAAGAGACTACAACACCAAATATGATATTACCGCTCCGCATGCTCAGGTGGAAATCAACGCAACAGACAAATTAACCATCGATGCAGGGGCAAGATATGATATCGGAAAAGTAACCGGTTATTTTTCAGGAGCAACGGTTACTTACACCAGCCGGGATATGAACGGAAACGGCGTAATTGAGATTCCTGAACAAATGGTTGGTTCCAATGATAACATTAATGTTCCAGTAAATTACAGATACGGAATTTTCGGATATTCAGTGGGCGCGAACTATGCTTTGAACAACAAAAATGCGGTTTTCGCAAGAGTGAGTCAGGGCGGAAGCGCATCCGCGGACAGAATCCTGTTCTCCGGATATAATTATACCAATAATGATGACCCGGCTTTGGATGCCGTGAAAGTCAATAAGGTGAATCAGGTAGAAGCAGGTTATAAGCTAAGAGGCTCAGGATATTTCCTTAATACCACTTTGTTCTATGCAGGAACCAAAGAAGCCAATTACGAAGCTACAACTCAGAAAAAAACCGAAAATAAATACCAGTCTTTCGGGGTAGAATTGGATGGTTATTACAAAATCACTCAGGGATTGGATGTGAAAGCCGGTCTTACTTATACCCACGCAGAAATCAAAAATGCCATAGACCCGACTATCATCGGAAATATGCCGAGAAGAACGCCGAAATTGATGTATTCCGTGAATCCTAATTTCAATGCGAACAAGTTCAATGTAGGATTCTACCTGATTGGCGCTACCAAAGCCTTCACCCAGGATAACAACAAATTGGTAATGCCGGGTTACGCTATCGTAAATCCGTATGTTTCTTATCAGGTACTCAGAAACCTTTCGGTAAGTCTGAATGCTAATAATGTTTTCAATACCATTGCGGTGACAGAGGCAGAAGAAGGTTCAATTGCCGGCGGAAACGGAATCGTAAGGGCAAGAACACTTCCGGGAGCCAGCTATAGCGTGAGTGTGAAATTTGATTTATAAATAATTGATTATAAAAAGCTTTGTGGTGTTTCCTATCAATAGCCCCGAGCTTCAGCTCGGGGTAAAATAGGTTTCAGTAGATGTTTTTGCTCCGTAGGAGCAATATCTGTGTAGACAAAAGAACTATTTGGAAAGAGCACACCGTAGGTGTGCAACCTAAATTTTCGTATTTTTAAAAGAGTAGAGTCCCAAAGGGACGATTTAACAAAGGATAGGATGCAATCCTGCCTTAATAAATTAATACAGAATCAGGATTCAAATCTTATCAACAAAATAACAATATATTCAACATAATTTCGAAAGAACAAAGTCAATTTGATGAACTCCTTTTGAATAAATATTAATGAACAAACCAATTTAAAATGTTTAAAGAAGAAGCCTTAAACATCATCAGGAAAGCGATTACAGAAGAAGGAATTTTAGCATCGGCGCAGCAAAGGGACAACTATGCCAGAGTCTGGGGCAGAGACTCGATGATGACAGGTTATGCCGGGATTTTAGCCAATGATGAAGAGATTCTTGCAGGCTTGGAAAAATCCATTCTCACGCTTGCCAAACATCAGGCAGAAAACGGACAGATTCCGTCCAATGTTGTGAACGGAAAAGCGAGCTATGGAACGCACGTCGGCAGAACTGATGCAACTACCTGGTGGATTATCGTAACCTGTGAATATTTGAAAATTTACCAAAAAGCAGAGCTAAAACAACAGTTGGAAGACAAAATTTTCAAAGCATTGTCTTGTCTTAAAACCTGGGAATACAATCAGAGGGGTTTGTTATACAGTCCGCTTGGAGGAAACTGGGCAGACGAATATGTAACTTCCGGATACACTTTGTATGACAACATTTTACGATATTGGGCGGTAAAAAATGCAGCAGGATTATATCAAAATGAGGAACTGAAAAATCAGGCAACGACTATTAAAACCTTAATCCAGGACAACTTTTATAAAACCAAATCCGATTCTCCAAAATACCACGAAACGGCTTATTCCAAAACCGAGTCCAAACCTTATTTATGGGCATCATTGAACGCTAATGGTTACGACACCCGTTTTGATATGGCAGGAAATGCTTTGGCGATTTTCCTGGATTTTGAATTAGATTTTGAAGCTTTTACAGGATTTTTGGAAGACCTGCATACACAATTCGGACACTGGATGCTTCCTGTGTTTTATCCCGTGATTTATCCCGGCGATTACGACTGGAAACTTTTGGAAAACAACTACAGTTATAGCTTTAAAAACGAGCCGCACCATTTCCACAATGGTGGTTCCTGGCCTATATTTCTGGGTTGGCTTTGTTTGGCACTTAAGAGGAAAGGATTGGCGGAAATCCCTGGAAAGATAATTTTTCAGTACGAACAGTTGATGCAAGAAAAAGGCTTTCATTTCAGAGAATATTATTCCACCGATAAACTCCTGCCTCTGGGAACCGAGCAATTGTGCTTTTCGGCTTCAGGATATCTGATGATGACCATGGAAAAATAGAATTAATAAATTAAGAAAGAATAAAATGATTGGAGATATAATAGAACTTAAAGAGAATCATCTGGCAATAGGTAAAGAAATATTTGAAATACTGAACACAAAATTGCCATTAAAAAGTAAACACAAACTCACCATAGGAATAGCAGGAGAAAGTGGCAGCGGTAAATCGGTGACCGCTTTTGCACTTCAAAAGATTTTAAACGAAAATGATATTAAAAGTATGGTGTGGCAGATGGATGATTATTTTAAAATTCCACCAAAAAGCAATCACGAAAATCGCCTGAAATCCATAGAAAATGTAGGAATGCAGGAAGTCAATTTAGTAAAGCTTTCTGAAAATATTTCCGAGTTTAAAAACGGGAAAACAGTAATAGAAAAACCTTTGGTACACTACAAAGAGAACAGAATTGCAAATGAAAAGATAGATGCAGCAGATTACAAAGTTCTTATCGTAGAAGGAACATACATTCTGGAGATTGATGATTTTGATTTTAAAATTTTCATCGACAGAAATTACAAAGACACTTACGAAAACAGGATGAGCAGAAACCGTGATGAAAAGAGTGATTTTGTAGAACAGGTGTTGGAGATAGAACATCAGATTATTAAACAATTCAAAGTAAAATCAGACCTGGTTCTTGGAAAGAATTACGAGCTCTTGCTGAAATAAATGATGGATTTAATTGCGCTTTACCCTGTTGATTCTCACAAAGGAAAATAAATTATGATAACAAAAAAAATAATCCCGCATCTAAGTTTTTGGCAAATCTGGAATATGAATGTCGGCTTTTTCGGAATACAATACAGTTTTGGATTGCAGCAGACCGCGGTGAACCCGATATATACTTTTCTCGGAGCACACGCAGAGCAGCTTCCCATTTTGAATCTTGCTGGTCCTATTACAGGACTGCTGATTCAGCCATTAATTGGTGCCGTTAGCGACAAAACGTGGAGTCCGAAATGGGGACGCAGAAAACCGTTTTTTCTTTTGGGAGCCATTTTTTGCAGTATCGCCTTATTTTTGTTTCCTTTCAGTTCCGCTATTTGGATGGCAGTCGGATTGCTTTGGATTCTGGATGCCGCCAATAATACGGCGATGGAGCCTTACCGTGCTTTCATTGCAGACAAACTCCCGCAGGAACAGCAGACTTTTGGGTTTCAGATGCAGAGCTTGTTTGTAGGAGCCGGGATTACACTTGCTAACCTGTCCTTGTTTATTTTCCAGAAGTATCTTGGCGGCAATGCTTCTGGCGGAGGGATTCCTGTTTGGGTCTATTATTCTTTCTTCCTGGGGTCTTTTTGTTCTATTGCATCAGTTGTATGGTCGGTTTACAAAACACCTGAAATTCCGCCATCTGACGAAGAGCTGGAAGAACTCAGAAAATCAAAGGAAGAAAGTCACTTTTTTACACCATTTATCGAAATCTTTTCTGCAATACGCGATATGCCGAAATTACTTTGGCAGCTGGCTTTGGTATATATGTTCCAGTGGTATGCGCTGTTCTGTTACTGGCAGTTCATCACGCCAATGCTCAAGTGGTCACTTTACGGAATTTCTGAAAACGATGAGCAAAAGGCTGGCAAAATCATTGCCTTGGCGAAAAGCGGTGTTTCCGTGGCAGAAAAAGATATGTCCTGGGCAAAAAACGTGCTTCATATGGTGGAAGTAGCTGTGGGACAAACCGGACTGATGAACGGTTCCTACAATATTATAACGATGATTTCTGCCTTGTTGCTTGTGCCTTTTGCTAAAAAATTCACTTCTAAAAATACCTATATTTTCTGTCTTTGTAGCACAGGATTGGGGATAATGACATTACCATTCATTAAGAATGAGTACCTTATCCTGTTTCCAATGGTTGCTTTAGGTATAGGCTGGGCATCCATGATGGGATTGCCTTATTCAATGGTTTCTCCATCTATTCCTCCGAAAAAGAGAGGGGTCTATATGGGTGTTATTAATATGATGATTGTAATTCCAATGCTGATACAGACGGTTTCTTTCGGATTCATTTATAAAAACTTTTTAAATGAAAATCCATCTTATGTAATTATTTTAACCGGAGTTTTGTTTTTGCTTGCAGGCGCGTGTGTACTGTGTATGAACCCCAATAATAAATTTCGGTGACAATATACTCAATTAACCAAATTGCAATTTTACATAAAAAACAATTTTTATTATATATTTAACAATAAAACCGGATTTTAAAATAAATGGAATTTTAATTTTTTAATACAGATCATTCGGATATTTAATTTGTATTTTTTATTCTAATTGTAATTTTATTTGAAAATTTAATATTTTTATAAAAAAATACAAATGCATACAGGAAGACGTTACTCGCCTTATGAGTTTTTTAGATGGACAAAACAAGCTGTCATCTGGTTATTACTTATTTCTTCAGTCTCAACTACGCTTTATTTTTTAGGATGGAAATTTTTAGCTATTCCTTGGCAACCCATTGCGATTATTGCAACAGCAGTAGCATTTATTGTTGGATTTAAGAATAATGCAAGTTATAATAGAATTTGGGAAGCACGACAAATATATGGTACTATAATTAACGATAGTAGAAGTTTTGGCTATTCGGTAAGAGATGCTCTCGGGGGTAAACAGTCGGATGACGTTAAAAGGATTTTTTACAGACATTTTGCTTGGCTTACAGCTCTTAGATTTCAGTTGAGAGAGCCTCGAACTTGGGAGAATGTCGATAATGAAGGGAATACTAATTTTCGTAAAGACAGATATGAAATTCCTGAACTTAATTCTAATCTTGCAGATGAGTTAAAATCTTTTTTATCAGAAGAAGAGCATCAGTATATTCTTTTGAAAAAGAATAAGGCAACACAATTAACTGCACTTCAATCGGAAGATTTTGCAAAACTCAAAGAAGAAGGGAAAATCAATGATTTTCAATGGACACTTTTGCAACAATTGATTATCAAATTCACAGATGATCAGGGCAAAGCAGAACGAATTAAGAATTTTCCTTATCCAAGGAATTTTGCTTCCATCACAACTTATTTGCTTTTTATTTTTGTAGTTCTTGCTCCTTTTGGCTTGCTTAAAGAAATTGATAAGTTAGGAGACGGAACTTTTCTCGAAGGATATACAATCTGGTTTAATATTCCTTTTTCTGCGATGATAACTTGGGCTTTTCATACTCTGGATACTGTAGGAGAAAGTTCCGTGAATCCTTTTGAAGGAAGTGCTAATGACGTTCCCATTACACAAATCAGCCGGACAATTGAAATCGATATGCGGGATATGTTGGATGAAAAATCCTTACCAGAACCAATCACTCCAAAAAATAATATTGTCCTATAATAAAAAACTCTTCCAATTGGAAGAGTTTTTTTATTAATGAAAGTTTGGATTAATTTTTAAATCATTAAGATCTAATTGTAATTCAGCTTTCCGGATTTCTTCATCGTCAT
>QFQW01000073.1 GCA_003248755.1 Chryseobacterium sp.
TTATCGCCAAATTTGTTAGAAATAGAAGAAAAATTACACTCAATCGCAGATAAAATTATTGTCAAATTATCACCATTGATTGATATTTCATATTTGATTTCAGAATTAAAAAACATTACTGAAATCCAGATTATTGCAGTTAGGAATGAAGTGAAAGAACTTTTGTTAATTATCAATAAATCGGATGCAAGTTGCGAGTTGCAGGATGTTTCAATTCGTTGCATCAATCTGGAATCCGACGAACCTGAATTTTTATTCAAGTTCAATGATGAAAAATCAGCAAAATCAGAGTTCTCGGAAAGTTTGAAATTTCTTTACATTCCAAACAATTCAATTCTCAAAGCGGGCGCCTTTAATATCATTTCAGAAAAATTCGGATTAAAAAAACTTCATCCAAATACACATTTTTATACTTCAGAAAATAAAATAGAAAACTTTCCCGGGCGAGTTTTAAAAATCGAAAAAATTGATGCGAAAGATTTGAAGAAAGGAGAGAAGTATAATTTGATTTCCAAAAATTATCCTTTGAAACCGGAAGAAATCAAGAAAAAATACAAACTGAATGACGGCGGAAATCATTACCTGATTTTCACGCAATCGGTTAATGGAAAAGAAATTTTGAGAAGCCTGTGATTTAATTTATTGATTAACAAAGCTTTAATTAGATGTTAATTATTTAGCCATATTTTTAAAAATAATTGAATCAGAGTTCATCATCCCATAAAAATTCACTACATTTGCACGCGTAAAAAATGGATATGCAAAACATTAGAAATATAGCGATTATCGCACACGTTGACCACGGAAAAACGACTCTGGTTGATAAGATTATTCATGCAACCAACATCTTCAGAGAGAATCAGGAGAGTGGTGAGTTGATTATGGATAACAATGATTTGGAAAGAGAAAGAGGAATTACGATTCTTTCAAAAAACATCTCTGTAAATTACAAAGACACAAAAATCAATGTAATTGATACACCCGGTCACGCCGATTTTGGTGGTGAAGTAGAGAGAGTTCTTAAAATGGCTGATGGTGTAATCTTGTTGGTAGATGCGTTCGAAGGACCAATGCCACAAACGAGATTCGTACTTCAAAAAGCTTTGGAACTTGGGCTTAGACCATTGGTTGTAATTAACAAAGTAGACAAACCAAACTGCCGTCCGGACGAAGTTCACGACCAGGTTTTTGACTTGTTCTTCAACTTGGACGCTACTGAAGAGCAGTTGGATTTTCCAACATTCTACGGTTCATCTAAACAAGGTTGGTTCAACACTTCATTAGAAGAAACAGATAATATTTTCCCATTATTAGACGGGATTTTACAATACGTTCCGGAACCGAAAGTAACTGAAGGTAACCTTCAGATGCAGATTACTTCATTAGATTTCTCTTCTTTCTTGGGAAGAATTGCAATCGGTAAAGTAACAAGAGGTGAGGTAAAAGAATCCCAGTGGATTGGTCTTGCTCAGGCAGACGGAAAAATTGTGAAAGGAAAAGTAAAAGAACTTTACGTTTTCGAAGGTCTTGGAAAGAAAAAAGTAACTGAGGTACAAGCAGGAGATATTTGTGCTGTTGTAGGTTTCGATGCGTTTCAGATTGGAGATTCTTTCGTTGACCTGGAAAATCCTGAGCCATTGGAAAGAACTGCTATTGATGAACCAACATTGAATATGACGTTCTCTATCAACAACTCACCTTTCTTTGGTAAAGACGGTAAATATGTAACATCAAATCACCTTAAAGAAAGATTAACTAAGGAATTAGAGAAAAACTTGGCATTAAGAGTTCAGCAGACTGACGACGCAAACACTTTCTTAGTTTTCGGTAGAGGTATTCTTCACTTATCTGTTTTGATTGAAACCATGAGAAGAGAAGGTTACGAAATGACAATTGGTCAGCCACAGGTTATCTTGAAAGAAGATGAAAATGGTCAAAAACTGGAGCCTTATGAATCTTTGGTAGTTGACGTTCCGGAAGAATTTGCATCTAGAGTTATCGACCTGGCAACTCAGAGAAAAGGTGACCTTCACATTATGGAAACTAAAGGTGAAATGCAACATATGGAATTCGAGATTCCTTCAAGAGGTCTAATCGGATTGCGTTCCCAGATGTTGACTGCAACTGCCGGTGAAGCTATTATGGCACACCGTTTTACAGAATACAAACCTTTCAAAGGTGCTATCCCTGGAAGAAATAATGGAGTACTAGTAAGTAAAGGAACCGGTCCGGCTACAGAATATTCTATCAACAAACTACAAGATAGAGGTAAGTTCTTCGTTGACCCGGGTGAGGAAATCTACACTGGTATGATTATCGGTGAGCAAAACAAGCCAGGAGATTTGGTTGTAAATATTGTAGAAGCTAAACAGTTGAACAATATGCGTGCAGCCGGGAAAGATAAAGATACCGGTGTTGCACCGAAAATCTTGTTCTCTCTGGAGGAATGTATGGAATATATCCAAGCTGACGAAGCGATAGAAGTTACACCAAACTTCATCCGTATGAGAAAGAAAATCCTTTCCGAAGAAGAAAGAAAAAGATTGGAAAGACAGGCGAAAGCCTAATCTTAATAAATTATTAAAGTCCTCAATTTTTGAGGACTTTTTTGAATTTGAAATAAAAACCAAGATGAAACAATTCACCATAAAAATTACCTGCAAAGACGAAAAAGGTTTGGTTTACAGAATCTCTGAAATCCTTTTGGAGAATGGACTCAATATTATCAAGAACGACGAATTCGTGGATAATGAAAAAGCATTGTTCTTTATGAGAACAGAAGTTTCCGGAATCGCTGAACCTGAAAAAATAATTGAACAACTCAAAAAACAATTAGGCGATTGCTCAATCGAATTAAGTCAAAATGAATCCAAAAATGTGGTGGTTTTGGTAACCAAAGAACATCATTGTTTGGCAGATTTGCTGATAAGAAATCAATTTAAAGACCTTAATTTTAATGTTCTTGCTGTTATTGGAAATTATGAAAATCTGAGAGAATTGACTCAGAAATTCAATATTCCTTTTATTTACATTCCGGCAGAAAATATCACACGAGAAGAGCACGAAGAAAAAGTCAAGACGACCCTAAAAGATTACAACTATGATTATCTTGTTCTGGCAAAGTTTATGAGAATCCTTTCTCCGGATTTTGTAAAAGATTTTGAAGGGAAAATCATTAATATTCATCATTCGTTTTTGCCTGCCTTTATTGGCGCGAATCCTTATAAACAAGCTTTCGAAAGAGGTGTTAAAATCATCGGGGCAACAGCACACTTTGTAACTAATGATTTGGATGAAGGTCCTATCATCTATCAGGATATTATTAAGGTCAGTCATTCCAAAACAGCAAAAGACCTTGCGAAAATGGGAAAAGACGTGGAGCGAATTGTTCTGGCAAATGCACTTAAATTGGTTTTCGAAGACAAAGTCTTCATTGATGGAAACAAGACCATTATTTTTGAATAAAAAAGTTAACAAATTATAAAAGCGTCCAATTATTCGGATGCTTTTTTGTATTTCTGATATTATCGTTTAGTTTTGCAAACTATGCGTTTCAGATTATCATTGTTCCAAATATTATTACTGGCAGTGTTTGTGGTTTCTTGTGCTACAAAAACTAAAAAATCAACTCCAAAATCAGGTGTTAAGAAACCTGTTGGAAAGACAGAAGTTAAGCTTCCGCCAAAGCCTGTTGTCAAACTGGATAATATCAATTTGCCTGAAATCAAAAGGGAATTCAGAGCGGTTTGGATTGCTTCGGTTGCCAACATCAATTGGCCTTCGAGAAATAATCTTTCTGTTGACCAGCAAAAACAAGAAGCGATACAATTGTTGGATCTTCTCGTTGACCTTAATTTCAACGCTGTGATTTTGCAGGTTCGTCCTTCTGCAGACGCTTTGTACAAAAGTCCGCACGAACCTTGGTCTTATTTTTTAACTGGACAAATTGGTCAGGCACCTTATCCGGAATATGACCCGTTGGAATTTTGGATTGAAGAATCTCACAAGCGCGGTCTGGAATTTCATGCATGGCTCAATCCTTTCCGTGCGCATCATTCCAATGGTGGACAAATTACATCAGAATCTATGGTGAAAAAATCGCCAGATAATATTGTTAAGCTAAAAAACGGAATGTATTGGTTTGACCCAGCTGACGACAGGACGCAGGAACAAGCGTCAAAAGTGGTGAAAGATATTGTTTCAAGATATGATGTAGACGGAATTCATTTTGATGATTATTTTTATCCTTACGCAGAATATAACGGTGGAAAGGATTTTCCGGATTACAAATCCTGGTCAACTTATCAGCAATCTGGCGGAACGCTTTCCAGAGCGGATTGGAGACGTGGAAATGTCAATAAATTCGTGAAGCGAATCTATGACGAAATCAAAGCTCAGAAAAATGATGTCAAATTCGGAATCAGTCCTTTTGGGATTTGGAAGCCCGGTTTCCCTACAGGAATCAAAGGCTCTTCTCAATATGATGAATTGTATGCCGATGCAAAACTGTGGCTGAATCAAGGTTGGATTGATTATTTCACGCCTCAGTTGTATTGGCCTGTGGATTCGCCGGGACAAAGTTTTCCGCTTCTTTTGCAATGGTGGAGTGATGAGAACACAAAAGGTCGTCATCTTTGGCCGGGTTTGAACACGGTTGCTGTAAAATCTTCAAACCCAGTTTCTGAAATCGCCCGAGAAATAGATGTGACAAGACAAATCCTGAAAAAAAATACTGGAGAAGTACATTGGAGTATTGCCGGAATCACAAAAAGTTATGCAATGCAACAGGAATTAAAAACAAATTCCTACAAAGAAAAAGCTTTGATTCCCGAAACGACTTGGTTGGCTTCTAAAGAATTACCGGAATTGAATGTAATTTGGAAAAAACAATTTAATAATGTTTCAATCAATTGGAACAAACAAACTGAAGCTCTTTCTTATGTCATTTATCTAAAATACGGCAACAATTGGCAAACAGAGATTCTTTCTCCGGAAATTATTAGTAAAAATGTAGCTTCAGAATCTAATGGGAAGAAACTTTCGACTATTGTTGTAAGGTCTGTTAATAAGCTTGGGAAATTGGGTGGTTATAAGGTTATTGCAGTAGCTAATTAATAAATTTGAATATCCTCTAATATCCAATTGTTCTTTTCTGTCCAATCACCTTCTGTATATCTTAGCTTTACAGTCCAAACCGAACGTAGTTTTGCACCAAATGAATTTTCAGAATCAACTTCTGATTTTATTTCAAATTCTTTTTCACTAATCTGATAATAGGAATATTCTGAAGAAAAATCAGAGGTTGCAGGAGATTTAAGATTTTCTTTTACAAAGTCTTTTGAAATAATATATGCTTCACTTATTCCAACTGTATTCTCTGTCAATGCAGGCTGTAACCAAAATTTAAACATTAGAAAACTTAGAATTATTGCAGTTAATATACTTAGAAGAAATTTTTTTGGCGACATATTTGAATTATTTTAACTGACTACAAACCTATTACTATTACTTTTTATTTTATTACGGTTTTCAGTATTATAATAAAAATGTGACTGTTTTTACCTAATCCCCAAAACCTGATACAAGTCCTCTTTCTTATTCAAAGCTATTGAAATGCTTTTTCCGTTTGTCAATTCAACCATATTTCCGTTCAGACTTCGGATAGCTTCTAGATTGATGATGAATGAGCGTTGAACCCGGAAAAACTTTGGTAAAGTCAGAACTTCATCCATAGATTTCAAAGTTGCTAAAGTCAATGCGGTTTCAAAATAATTTCAATAAAAGAGTTTTGTTTATTGTAACAAACCCAAATTATTATTTACAAATAGATTATCAATAATTTGAAATTCAATCAGATAAACTATGAATAAATCATTACTCATTTTAATTCTATCATTAATCTCAATCAAATCCTTCTCACAGGCAGATTCTGTCAAACAATATGTTGACAGTGCTTTGGTCATACTTAAAAAAAATTCGCTTTATTCCAAAAAAGTAGACTGGAAATCTGTTGAAAAAAAAGTGAAAGAAAAATCTAAAACTATAAAAACCAAAGCCAAAACTTTCGAGGCCCTGAAAATCGCTTTCAATGCTTTGGGTGACAGACATGCGGCTTATTACCAATACGAAGACCAATACAAACTGGAAAACCCCAAGTTAAATGTAAGAATTTCAGATTCTCTGAAAGCTGGTTGGAAAAGAGGTTTGAAGATTGATAACAGAATGATTGGTGATGTCGCTTACATCAGCATTCCAACTTTGGGCGTTGGAAAACAAACGGATATTGACAAATATGGCAACTGGATTTATGACGCTGTCAACAAGCTGAATGACAAAAATCCTAAGGGTTGGATAATCGATTTGAGAATGGATGGCGGCGGAAACATAAGACCAATGTTGGGCGGTTTGGCAATGTTTTTCAAAGACGGAATTTATACCTATTATATTGATAAAGACGGAAAATCCAGTGATGAGTCAGGTTTCAGAGACGGCGATTTTGTAATGGATGGAAAAATTCAGGCAAACATTAAAAATAAAATGAAATCTATTAATAATGCAAAAGTTGCCATCTTAATTGGTCCGGGAACTGCGAGTTCCGGTGAAGGCGTGGCAGTTGTGTTTTCGCAAAGGGAGAACACAAAATCATTCGGGACAGACTCTGCGGGATTAGCCAACACGACCAATGGTTTTGTTTTCAATCATAATTTGTCTTATTTCTTAATTTCGGTAGGGAAAATTGCCGATAAAAATAAAAAGCTTTATCCTGAGATTGTAATGCCAGATGTTTATGTAAAAGAAAATGAGTCTTTTGGGAATTTGTCAAACGACCCGGCTGTGAGAGAAGCAATAAAATGGTTAACTTCGTCAAAATAAATTTTTTGAAAAGATGATTAACAGAAGAGACTGGCTGAAAACCGCTTTTTTAGGAAGTGCTGCTTTGACGCTTTCGCCATTGGAATTTTTCGCAAAAGAAACCCCTAATTTCAACTTATTAAAAAAAGATAACGAAACCATCCGACTTTGTTTCAACGAAAATCCTTTTGGAACGTCCCCAAAAGCTTTGGAAGCCATGCAAAACAGTCTTAGATTTTCATCTCTTTATGATTTCAAATTTGCTGATATTCTTTGTGAGAAGTTGGCAGAAATCAATCATACTAAAAAAGAAAATCTCTTAGTTTCTGCAGGCTCATCATTTCTGTTGGAATTGATTACAAAATACGTATCGATTAACAAAGGACATTTCATTATTCCGGACCCGTCATTTACAATTTTTGAACCCATTGCCGAGTTTCTCGGAATGTCAAAATCTGTGATTCCTTTGAACGACAAAAAGAAAATCGACCTTGAAAAGATGAAAAGTTCTATCCAAAAAGATACAAAACTCATCTATATCTGCAATCCGAATAATCCAACCGGAGATTTGCTTTCAAGGCAGGAAATTGAGAATTTCATCAAATCTATTCCGGATAATATCATCGTTTTGATTGACGAAGCTTACATCGAATTTACAAATCAGAAATCTCTCATCGATTTGGTTGACGTTTACAAAAACCTGATTATAACGAGAACATTTTCCAAACTGTATGGGTTTGCCGGCGCAAGATTAGGTTACGCAATCGCAAATCCTAAATTGATTGTTGAATTGAAAAAACTGCAAAGCTGGAGTGGTGCAGAAATAAGTGTTGTGACAATGGCTGGTGCAATTGCCGGAATGGAAGACAGGGGATTTATTGCTAAAGTTTTGGATAACAATCAGAAAGTGAAAGATTTTACGATTTCAGAATTTAATAAAAGAGGCATCAAAACTATTCCGTCTTCTGCGAATTTTATTTATTTTTCTTTGGAGAATTACAAAGGTGAATATTTTAAAAAACTAAAAGACGCTAAAATCCTTGGTGGAAAAACCTACGAACAAAAAGGGAAGTGGACGAGAATAAGTTTGGGGACGATGGAGCAGATGGAGAAGTATTTTGAGGTTGTTTATTAATGATAGTTTAATTATGATTAAATTTATAAAACAATTTTTTAATTTGAATAAATCAATTACAAGAGAATTAATTCTTGGCAATTGGAAAGCTGTAGAGTTTAATAAGCAAAAAATTAATGATGTCGGTTTTAAAGAAGTAAAATTTAATTTTCAGAATGATTATATTGAAGTTGAAACTAAGCTTAATCCAAAACATTACTAAGTTCCTTCCTATATTGAGAAGGATTTTTTTTGGTGTATTCCTTAAAGGTTTTATTGAAATAACTGAAGTTATTGAAACCACTTTCGAAACAGATTTCATTGATGCTTAATGGTTGCTCTGTCAGGAGTTTTAAAGCGTGTGTAATTCGATATTCGTTGACGAATTGGGTGAAAGTTTTGTTTGTGATTTTTTTGAAATATCTGCAAAACGACGGAACTGTCATTGTCGCCAATCCTGCTACATCTTCCAATGCAATCTGCTCTTTGAAATTATCTTTCACGTGATTGAAGATAAGGTTGATTCGGTCATTATCTTCTTTTTGCGTTTGCAGGTAATATTTTCCGGCATTAAGGATTTGAAAATCTTTGGTTTCAGAAAGTTCTTTTAGGATGTCGATTAGCTTCAAAAGCCTATCGAGAGAAGAGGCTTCTGACAGAACTTCCATTTTCTCACGAATGGATTTTTTAACTTCATCTCCAAAAACGATTCCTGATTTTGCGGTATTTAGTAAAGCTAAAATTTTACTCATTTCAGGAACATTCCAAAAAGATTCGCCTAGAAAATCGGGAGAAAATTGGATGACAACTTCGTAATCATTATTCGTATTTTCATTCGTCATTCCGCAATGAGGAAGATTGCTTCCAATCAGAATCAAATCGCCATCGGAAAAGTGTGATATGTTACTTCCAATCTGTCTTTTTCCGGAACCACCGCAAACGAAAATCAGCTCAATCTCCGGATGATAATGCCAAACGTGCGATTTTATATTCCCATTTTTGGGAAACTTTAAAAGTGTAAAACTACTTCCGATATTGGGATTGATGGCCTCAAAAAATGGACTGTGATGTTTCATGATTCAAAATTACAAAATATATTTTATATTAACTTTGTTTAAGTTGTTAACAATTATTTAATGTTAATATAGAACATATATGTGAAAATCGTATTGTATCAATTAACATTTATCCATCCTACATTTGTACTGTAAAACAATTAAAACGATACTGATATGAAAAATATAATGAAACTAAGCTTTTTGATTGGAGCACTTTTGATCTCAACAAGCTTTTCAGCAAAAGAAGGTGTATTCTCAATCTCTTTAGGAGATGTAACTGCAAAAACTTTACACTTCGAGGTTTCTAACGCACAGAATGTTTCTCTTTATCTATATGATG
This sequence comes from Chryseobacterium sp., assembly GCA_003248755.1. Classification (GTDB taxonomy): domain Bacteria; phylum Bacteroidota; class Bacteroidia; order Flavobacteriales; family Weeksellaceae; genus Epilithonimonas. The sequence goes on from QFQW01000073.1 coordinate 9,365, forward strand.
ACAAAAAAGGAGAGATTTATTCAGAAAATATCGGAAACAAAGAGTTGGTTGAAAAGTCTTATGACCTTTCCAACTTGACGGAAGGAAATTATTATCTGGTTGCAGAATCACCTATTAAAATTGAAAAATACAAAGTTACAATTGGTAAAGGTGGTGAAATAATTGCTGATAAGACACCTGTTTCTGCAATTAATAAACCAGAATTTACAATCAATAAAAACGTTGTTAAATTAAAAATGTCGAATGTAGTTGGAGATGGTAAAGTGTCTATTTATGATACCGCAAACAATACTTATTACAATGAAGAGAATGTTGCTAAGAACGGACTTGTTGATTTGACTTTTGATTTGAATCCTGCAAATCCTGAAACTTATATCATCAATGTTGAAAAAGACGGAGACAGTTTCAGTAGAATGATTTCTCTAAAATAGTTTCATAGAAACTAAGGTTATATATATTATTTTCTTAAAAGCTTTATAAATAAAATTATGAAGCTTTTTTATTTTTAATTCGAATGATGAAAAAGCCCAATCTAGTTGGGCTTTTCTGTATATTACTTATAAAACTTCCTTGATGTGTCTGTAATTGCTTGCGATTGTGTCCGCCACTTCTTTGAAATTCCCATCCAACATCATTCTGGTCATTGCTATTCCCATTCCTTTCATCTGTTCCCATCCAACTTTTGGCGGCATTGCCAGAGCATTCGGGTCGGTGAAAATATTAACTAAAACCGGACCTTTCGTTTGTAAGGCATCATCAATTGCTTCTTCTACTTTCTCGGGATCGATAACGTTAATTCCTTTAATACCAAAAGCCTGAGCCAATAATCCAAAATCTGGATTTAACATATCAGTTTCGTTATCTGGTATACCATTAACTTCCATTTCTAGTTTTACCATTCCCAACGATCGGTTGTTGAAAACAATGATCTTGATAGGAAGGTCATATTGTTTGATTGTAGCAATATCACCTAATAGCATAGACAATCCACCGTCTCCGCAAAGAGCAATAACTTGTTTTTCTGGTTGAGATAATTGAGCTCCAATAGCCATAGGCATTGCATTTGCCATAGTTCCATGGCTGAAAGATCCCAAAAGTTTTCTTTCCCCGGTTGCTTGTAAATATCTTGCGCCCCAAACACAACACATCCCTGTATCTACAGTGAAAATGGTATCTTTATTAGCTTTCAGATTGATTGTTTCTGCTACAAATTCCGGAGAAATGTGGCTTTCCTTACCTTTATCATCAACATAAGACCTAAGATTATTTTTAACCTTTTGATAGAATTCTAATTGTTTATTGAGAAAATCCCGATTATCATTAATTTTAACTAAAGGTAAGAGATTGGTCAATGAATCTTTGATCTTTCCGGCAAAGCCTCTTGTCAACTGCGCCCGTCTTCCCAGGCGTTCCGGCTTATCATCTATCTGGATGATCACTTTATCAACAGGCATGAATTTCACATAAGGAAAATCTGTTCCTAATAATAAAATCACATCTGCCTCATGCATTGCCTTGAAAGCAGAAGGTAATCCCAAAAGTCCTGTCATTCCAACTTCATAAGGATTTTCATACTGAATTCCCATTTTTCCACGGAAAGAATATCCAACTGGTGCTTTCAGTTTTTCTGCTAGAGCAATAACTTCTTTGTGCGCTTCAGAAGCTCCAATCCCACAATAGATGGCTACCTTTTTCCCTAAATTGAGATGGCTTGCGATCCAGTTTATTTCTTCTTCAGAAGGAATGATTCTAGGATCGGTTTTAAAAACTAAATCAGAGCTTATATTTTCCACAGACTTAGCTTCGAAAAGATCGCCTGGCATTCCTAAAACTGCTACGCCCTTATGGGAAATGGCATGCTGTAAAGCGGCTTGTAACATTCTCGGCGCTTGTTCCGGCGTATTGGCTATTTGATTATAAACAGAACAGTCATCAAATAATTTGATCGTATTAGTTTCCTGAAAATAAGAGGTGCCAAACTCTGAGCTTTCACAGGTTGAAGCGATTGCTAGAACAGGTACATTTCCCCTGTTAGCTTCGTAAAGGCCATTGATGAGATGGACATGACCAGGTCCGGAACTTCCCGCACAGACAGCTAAACCTTCCAATTCAGCTTCTGCAGCTGCTGCAAAAGCCCCAACTTCCTCATGTCTTACGTGGATCCATTTAATTGTACCTTCTCGTTTTATTGCATCATTTAAAAAATTAAGACTGTCACCAGTGACAGCATATATACGTTTAACTCCTGTTTTTACGAGGATTTCAACAAATTGATCTGCAATATTTTTTGCCATAGTTTTATAATTTTAATTATATTAAAAATTTACAAAAAATATTCCAAGCAACTATTTACAATTAATAATTAAATGTTAATTAAATCAATGAAAATGTTTTGGGAAAGCCTGTCTAGGAGTTTGTTTTAAAATATTCAACTTGAACCAGGATTTTAAAAATCCATAACCATAAGAAAACATTTGGATATAAGTTGAAATTACAGCCATTGATGAAATACTGATATTCTTTGTTAAAATCAAGGCGTGAAAAAAAACAAGAAACGTGTAAAGTCCGTACAGAGCGAGAATCAACCCATTTCCCCAAACAAAATAGTGAATGATTCCAACTAAATATCCTAATAAAAACAAACTCGGGAACCAAAATGTTGGCTTTACATATTTTGGATGTCTTTGATTAAGGATGGGTCTTGCGCAACCGAATTGATACACTTGTTTTGAGAATTTTCCAAAATCGGTTCTTCTTTTGTGATAAACCCCGATATTATCATAGAATTTGGTAGTAAATCCATTTTCCCAAAGTGTCATCGACAAATCTGGGTCTTCGCCAATTCTCATTTCTGAGAAACCGCCGATTTTCAGGAAAATCTCTTTATTCACAACCATATTGAAACTCCTTGGCTGGAATTTCGTAACTGCGTTTTTATTTCCACGGATTCCACCGGTTGTGAAAACCGAAGTCATAGAGTAGGAGATTGCTTTCTGCATGAGATTAAAACCTTTGTGTGCCTTATCGGCTCCACCAAAAGCATCTGCCGGATTTTCAATCAGGTTTTTCTTAATATTTTCGATGTAATCTGTTTCTACAATCACATCTGAATCTACAAAAACAAGCCAGTCATTCTTCGCTCGTTTTGCGCCGTAATTTCGGCTCAGTCCCGGACCGGAATTATCCTTTCTGAAAAACTGAATGTCCAATTGTTCTTGAAATAATTCAACAGTTGGGAGAAGTGCTATTTTGGAACCATCATCCACAATTATAACTTCAAAATTTTTGTCAGTTTGATGAGAAAGAGAATTCAGAAGTTCGAACAGTTCGTCTTTTCTGTTGAAAATTGCAATGATGATGGAGATTGTTGGGTTCAATTTGGAAATAAATTAATGTGATAATGATTCTCAAAAATATGGAATTATATTTTCAATAATAGAATAATTAAGGAAAGAAAAATAGAACTTGATATTAAGCTAATTACAAAACTTGAAACCGTTAATGAGTGAATGATTTTATATTTATTCAGAATTAATATCAATCCAAATGACAATAAGAATGAACCTCCAAAACTTATTAAAAATGAAATGAATAATTGATTCAATTCAAAAAAATCAGATTTGAAGAAATAGAATATTAATCCGGAAGCTATCAATAGTATTATTGAATACAAAATCACTTTCCCATTGATTGGGTCAATGTCTGCTTTGTTTCCTTCTTCATTCCCAATTAAACCAAGCACAGAAAATAATTCAAATATAAAATCTAAGAAATTCATTCCTTGATTTTATGCACTTTCTTCGTCCCATCATACATTTCATATTGTAAAAATCTTGTTTCCAATTTTCCATTGAATAACTTAATTTTTCTGGAAGGCCTCAATCCGATTTTCTTAGGCGCATCTAGGTCGGCAGTAATCAGCCACGCTAAAGTGTTAGGGTAGTGCTGCTTGAAAGTATCACCAATTTTTTTATAAAAATCATCATCATTAATACTGATTCTCTCATCATAAGGCGGATTGAAAACCATTAACAAAGGAAACATATCTTTCTCCGAATCAAAGAAATTCTGCTTTCTAACTTCGATGATATCTTCCATTTCTGCAGATTCGATGTTAGTTCTGGCTGCGTCCAAAGCATCATAATTGATGTCGTAACCAACTATTTTTCCAGTGAATTCTTTCACACGATTCAAGCGAACTTCTTTGATGGTTCTGAATAATTCCGAATCATAATTTTTCCAATTCTGAAAAGCAAAATTTCTTCGGAATGTCTGCGCTGGCAAATCCATTGCAATCATCGCCGCTTCTATCAACAATGTTCCGGAACCGCACATTGGGTCAAGGAAATTTCCTTTTCCGTCCCAGCCTGCCAATTGTAGCATTCCGCTTGCAAGAACTTCGTTAATTGGAGCAACTGTCTGTTCTTTTCTGTAACCACGCTTGAAAAGAGCGTCGCCGGAGCTGTCAAGAGAAATCGAAACCAATTCCCTGTCGATATGAAGGTGGAATTTGATATCAGGATTATCTTTATTAACGCTCGGTCTGATTTTATATTTATCCTGAAAATAATCGACAATCGCGTCTTTCATTTTCAAGGTCATAAACTGCGAATGATTGAATCTCTCGGAATTTACCGTTGCATCAATTGCGAAAGACTGATGTTTTTCCAAAAACTGGTCCCAATCAAATTTGAATAATTTATCATAGAATTTACTCTCATTAAAAGCTTTAAATTCCATTATCGGAACCAAAATTTTAAGAGCTGTTCTGCAAGAATAATTGAGTTTGTAAAGAAAACCAAGGTCACCTTCGCAAGTTACCGCACGGTTTTTAGCTTCTACTTTTTTACCTCCCAATTTCTTAACTTCCTCAGCCAAAACCTGTTCTAGTCCAAAGAAAGTTTTGATTTGTATTTGCAGATTATCTGTATTCATAGCGCAAAAATAGGCATTTTTGGTTGACAGTTGATAGTTGTTTTGTTGATGGTTTTCAATAATTAATAATTTCTATCAACTATATACCGACAACCAACAACTAAATTCCTTATTTTTGCAAGATGCAATGGTTCGAAGAATGGTTTGATACACCATATTATCATATTCTCTACAAAAATCACGATTACAAAGAAGCAGAAGATTTTCTTAATCTTTTGACTGATTTCCTGAAACTTGAAAAAAACTCCAAAATCATTGATTTGGCCTGCGGAAAAGGCAGACATTCAATTTACCTTAATAAATTGGGTTATGAAGTTCTTGGTCTGGATTTGTCTGAACAGAGCATCAATTTTGATAAACAATTCGAGTCTGAGTCATTGAAGTTCAGAGTTCACGATATGAGAAATAAGATTGAGAATGAACCTGTTGATGCAGTTTTCAATCTATTTACAAGTTTCGGCTATTTCGAAACGGAAGAAGAAGATAAAAGGGTTTTCCGCTCTGTTTCCGATGTTTTGAAAGACGAAGGTTATTTTGTTCTTGATTTTCTGAATGCAGAATATGTCAGAAAAGTCATTACACCAACATCTTCTATCGAAAGGGAAAATATCGTTTTCAATATCAAAAAACATATTGAAGGCGAATATATTATGAAAGAAATCGATTTTGAAGCGGATGATAAAAAACATCATTTTTTCGAACGTGTAAAACTAACTTCTCCGGAGAAAATTCTGAAATTTGCGGAGGAATTTGGATTCGAATTGATTAAGCGCTGGGGCGATTATCAACTGAATGATTTTGATGAAAAGAATTCGCAAAGATGTATTAATTTATTTAGAAAAAAATAAAAAGAGCCAAGTTTTAAAATGATTATACTTCTACTGATATTAAGTGTTTTGATTGGCGTTTTTCTCGGAAAATATTTTGGGAGTAAACAACAATTTGCCAAAAATCTTCTCATTCTAAGTGCCGGTTTTCTGATAACGATTTGCTTAAATGAAGTTTTTCCGGAAGTCTATCATTCAGAAGACCATAATATTGGGGTTTTTGTGATTCTGGGTGTTTTGATTCAGATGTTGCTGGAAAGTTTGACCAAAGGTTTTGAACATGGGCATCTACATCATCATTCCGATGAACATTCTATCATTCCTGTTGCATTGATAATCGGGCTTTTTGTTCACGCTTTTATAGAAGGAATTCCTTTGTCGCATGAGAAAGAGACCCTGTCGCCTTATCTTTTGGGAATTTTGTTTCATAATATTCCGATTTCTTTTGTTTTGGGAAGTTTTTTGGCTCACAGCAAAAATTTCTCTACCAAATTCTGGCTGATAGTTATGGTTTTTGCCTTAGCTTCACCTTTAGGAATGTTGCTTGGAAAATATTTTGATGAGAATTTGAAAGTTTATTTTCTAGCTATAGTTGGTGGGATTTTTCTTCATATTTCATCGGTTATTATTTTCGAAAGCAATAAGAATCACAAGATGGACTGGACAAAAATCATTCTTGTTGTTTTTGGGATTTCCTTGGCTTTGGCTGGACATCTTTTTCATAATCATTAATAGAATTAAAACTACAAAAAGCACAAAAGAGAATATTTCAAAATTTATTTTAATTTCAATTGTCAATGAGATTCGTGAAATTAGCGAGTGATTAGTAAAGAATCTATTGTGACTTTTTGCGGTGAATAAAAAAATAATATTTGTTTTTCTAGTTCAATAGGAAAATCATAATTTTACTCAAATCGATTTTATGGGATTTTTAAATCAATTATTTGGTAAAAAAGAAGAGCAGGACCAAACAAAAAGTCTTTGGAAAAAATTGGAATCCGAAAAAGATTTAGACTCTGCTATTGAAAAATCTTCACAGCAAAAGGTCTTGATTTTCAAACATTCTACACGTTGTTTCATCAGCAAAACCGTATTGAAGAATTTTGAGAAACAAATGCAGGATTCTGATAAAGATTATGCTTATTATTTCTTAGATTTGTTAGCCAATCGACCAATTTCCAATGAAATAGAGTCTCGGTTTGATGTGGTTCATCAAAGTCCGCAATTAATAGTTCTGGAAAATGGGAAAGCTACTTACAATGCTTCTCATCAGAATATCGATTTGGAAACAGTGTAGTTTAATTTTATAAAGATTTTTCCGTTATTTTATCATGGTTTATCAAAACTTCAGTAATCACCTCTCGCAAATATTAGGCGTCCCTATTAATAGTCTTGAATTTTGTTCTTCTTATTATGAAGTAAAAGAAGTCAAAAAAAACGAAATTATACTAAGAGAAGGAGAGGTTTCGGATTCGACTTTTTTTGTTGAAAAAGGATTATTGAGGATGTATTCTATCGATAAAGCGGGTAAAGAACACGTGATTCAGTTTGCGCCGGAAGGTTGGATTATTTCTGACACAACCAGCCAACTGCTGAACGAAAAATCCAGATTTTATATTGAAGCTATTGAAGAAAGCACAATTGTTATCACACGAGATGGTTTTTTTGAACACCTTACTAAAGAATATCCTGAAGTTGCCGAGAAAAATCAAAGATTGATGTTCAATCATATCAAGAATCTTCAGAATCGCGTAAATGCACTTATCAGTACAACAGCAGAAGAACGTTACCTTGAATTTCTGAAAAAATATCCTAATTTGATGCTGAGAGTGCCACAATGGATGGTCGCTTCGTATCTTGGGATCACGCCGGAAAGTTTGAGCAGAGTAAGGAAGGAATTGGCAAAGAAAAAATTTGAGATCTAGCATTTTGAATAGATTTTTAATATTAATCCTCTTTTCGGTTTTAAGTTTCGGACAAGGTCAATTAAAAGAAAATCTCAGTCATAAAACATTTTCTGCTAAAGTTATCGGGATAATGGATGGCGATACGATGGAAATTCTTTACAAGAAAACGCCAATCAAAATCCGCCTTGCTCATATCGATTCTCCGGAGAAAAGAGGAACTCAGCCTTTTGGTAATAATGCCAAACAAGCTTTGTCTAATCTTTGTTTTGGTCAAACTGTTTCGATTTGCGCAGAAAAATACGATAGATACAAGCGATTAATTGCAATTGTCATCAATGACAAAGGTCAAAATGTGAATCAACAAATGCTGAAACTAGGAATGGCTTGGCATTATAAAAAATACTCCAAAGATGCCGATTATGCAATGCTGGAAACCGAAGCCCGAAAAAATAGAGTAGGACTTTGGCAAGATAAGAACCCGATTGCGCCTTGGCTCTGGAGAGAAAAAAAGAAAAAATGAATCACCAAATTTTAAAAGCAAATATCCCCGATATTCCTGAATTATGTCAGATGATGAAGGATTTCTATGCAATTGATTTATATCCCTTTGATGAAAATATCACGACTGAAAATTTTGTAAAATTCATTAATAATAATTATTATGGCGAATGTTTCAAAATTGTTTTTGAAGATCAGATTGCAGGTTATATTATTCTTGCTAAATATTTCAGTTTTGAATTTGGTGGAGAGATTTTGTTTTTAGACGAATTGTATGTGAAACCAGAATATCAAGGGAAATCTCTTGGTAAAAAGGCTTTGGAATTTGTGAAAGATTATTCGGTGGAGAATAACTTTAAAATTGTTCTTCTGGAAATCGAAAACCATAATGAAAAAGCTAAAAAACTCTATGAACATTATGGTTTTCAAAATCATAAAAGGAGTCTGATGATTCTTAAGAATTAAAAAAATACTAAAATTTATAATTATCAGTTTTACAATAGTATTTAGGGTCACAGCCAGTAAGTTCACAACCCCCGAAATAATATTTCTTTTTATTTTTCTTCATAAATCTTCCTGTTGTTAATCCATATAATATAGGTAAAACCTTTTTATCACTTTTACAAATTGGACAAACTGAGCTTTTATTTTCTCTAAAACTACATTTAATGGTATCATTAGTTTTCTTTTGAGAAAAAACCATTAATGATGCTATTGCAAAAAACAAAAAGAATATCCGTTTCATATTCTAATAGCTAGGGTTTAGTTTTATTAATTATCATTCCTTATAAATTAAATATACTGAGATTCCTGTGGAATGAAAATATTGCGCTTAAAAGTGATTAATTAAAATCAGCAATCACCTCAT